>CAYXPZ010000012.1:30306-42896 GCA_964466965.1 uncultured Hyphomicrobiaceae bacterium | reverse complement strand
TTTTAGCGGAAGTGCTTCGACAGCTTCAGCCGCTGCGCCTGATAGTGCGAGCCGATGCCCTGGCCGTAAAGCCGTGTCGGCACTTCGGTCAGATGCTCGTAGACCGCGCGCCCAACGATCTGCCCGTCCTCCAGCATGAACGGCACCTTGTGGCTGCGCACCTCCAGCACCACGCGGCTGCCCGCCCCGCCCGCGGCATCATGGCCGAAGCCGGGATCGAAAAAGCCGGCGTAATGCACGCGGAACTCGCCCACCAGCGGGTTGAACGGGATCATCTCGGCGGCGTGGGTCGGCGGGACGTGGACGGCTTCCTTCGAGGCGAGGATGTAGAACTGGTCCGGGTCGAGCACCAGCTCCGGCTCGCGGCCGGCGTGCAGCGGCTCCCAATAGTCCTGGATCGCGCAGGCGCCCGCCGCGTCGATATCGACCACGCCGGTGTAGCGCTTGGCGCGATACCCGATCACCGCGCCCGGCGCTTCGCCCGCCAGATCGACCGACAGCGCCAGCCCCCGGTCAATGTCCGCCTGCGTCGAGACCAGCCGCTCCTCCTCGTGCAGCGCTGCGAGCGCATTATCGCTCGTCTCACTCTCGCCACGGCGAAAGCGCATCTGCGCCAGGCGCGAGCCGGTGCGCACCAGCACGGGGAAGGTCTGCGGGCAGATTTCCGCATAGAGCGGGCCGCGATAGCCCGCCGGGATCTGGTCAAAGGTGCGGCCGCGATCGGAGATGATCCTGGTGAACACGTCGATCCGGCCGGTGGAGCTTTTCGGGTTGGCGGCCGCGCTAATCTCCGCAGGCAAGGCAAGCGTTTCTTGCAGCGGCACGACATAAACGCAGCCGGTTTCCAACACTGCGCCGCCCGCCAGATCAATGCGGTGCAGGCCGAAGCGCGACAGCCCGTCGGCGACCGTGAACCGCTCGCCTGGCAGAAAGCTTGCCCGCACGCGCCAGGCATGACCGCCGAGGCGCAGGTCGAGGCTCGCCGGCTGTACCTGCTCCGCGATGATCGGCGTTTGGGCGTCGATCTGGCCCGTAGCGATCAGCCGGTCGATCTCCTGGCACGGCAGCAACCCGGACGTCTCCGCCGAGCCAGCGCTAATTTCACTCATTCGTTAGCTCCTTGCGCTTCCGTGTAGCGGAGAACGACCTTGACGCCAAGGCGGGCCGGTTGCTTAATCCGCCGCGGTGCAAGCTGGGTCAGCTTTTCCCAGTGCTTGAGGAGTATGCCCCATGACGCAATCCGGTAACGACACGCCGCCCGACGGCTGGCGCCCCGCCACGCAACTCGTTCACGGCGGCACCATGCGCAGCGCATTCGGCGAGACATCGGAGGCGATCTTCCTCAACTCCGGCTATGTTTATGAGAGTGCGGAGCAGGCCGAGGCGCGGTTCAGCGGCGACGATCCGGGCTATGTTTATTCGCGCTATGCGAACCCGACCATCACCATGTTCGAGCAGCGCATGGCCATGCTGGAGGGCGCGGAGGCCGCGCGCGCGACCGCTTCGGGCATGGCGGCCGTCACCTCGGCGATGCTGTGCTGGCTCAACCAGGGCGATCATGTTGTCTCCGCGCGTGCGCTGTTCGGCTCCTGCCGCTATGTGGTCGAGGATTTGCTCCCGCGCTTCGGCATTGAAAGCACGCTGATCGACGGGGGCGATCTGAGCCAGTGGCGCGACGCGATGCGCCCCAACACGCGCGCGCTGTTCCTTGAAAGCCCGGCAAATCCCACGCTGGAGCTGGTGGACATCGCCGGCGTGGCCGAGATCGCACGCGGCGCGGGCGCACGGCTGATCGTCGACAACGTGTTCGCCACGCCGATGCTGCAGAAGCCGATGGCCCTCGGCGCGGACATCGTCATCTATTCCACGACCAAGCATGTTGATGGCCATGGTCGCTGCCTTGGCGGCGTTGTCCTCAGCGACCAGGAATTTGTGGACGAGCACCTCGGCAACTTTCTGCGTCAGACCGGCCCGTGCATGAGCCCGTTCAACGCCTGGGTGATGCTGAAGGGGCTGGAAAGCCTGCCGCTGCGCGTGGCGCAGCAGAGCGAGAGCGCGGCGCAGCTCGCCGATCATCTCGCCGAAGCGCCGGGCATCGTCGGCGTGTCGTATCCCGGCCGCGCGGACCATCCGCAGCATGACATCGCGCGCCGGCAGATGGAGAATGGCGGGCCGATGGTCGCTTTCCGCATCGCGGGCGGCAAGGACGCCGCCTTCCGCTTCATGAACGCGCTCAACATCATCAAGATTTCCAATAATCTCGGCGACGCCAAGAGCCTGATCGCGCATCCGGCGACCACCACGCATCAGCGGCTCAGCGAGGAGGCGCGCGCCGAACTCGACATTGGCGGTGACTTGCTGCGCCTGTCTGTCGGGCTGGAAGATGCGCGCGATCTAATGGCGGATATCGACCGGGCGCTGCGTGCCGCGCATGGATAGGGCGCGCCCGGTGTCGATGCCGTCCCGGAGCATGCGGTGACGCGATGATCGACCTCAGACCGGTCCTGCTTGCCGTGGGCATCCTGCTCTCGACGCTCGGCGGCGCAATGCTCCTGCCGGCGTTGTTCGACGCCGCCGCCGGCAATCCTGACTGGACCGTGTTCGCGGCCTCCGCTGGCGTCACGCTGTTTGTCGGCGTTGGCCTGACCGTTTCCAACTGGGGGCGCAGCAGCGAACTCACGATCAAGCAGGCTTTCCTGCTCACGACCATTTCCTGGACCGCGCTCACCGCCTTCGCCGCAATTCCGTTCGCATGGTCGAGCCTAGAGTTGAGCTATACCGACTCCTTCTTCGAAGCCATGTCAGGCATCACCACGACTGGCTCAACGATCATCACCGATCTCCGCGACGCGCCGCCTGGTCTGCTGCTGTGGCGCGGATTGCTGCAATGGCTGGGCGGCCTCGGGATCATCGTCATGGCGCTGTCAGTCCTGCCGATGCTGAAGGTTGGCGGCATGCAGCTTTTTCGCGTCGAGGGCTTCGACACGGCAGGCAAGATTCTCCCGCGCGCGACGCAAATCGCCGGGGAACTGGCCATCCTTTATATTGTGCTTACCGCGCTCTGCGCGACGCTATACCAAGCTGCCGGCATGGGCGCGTTCGACGCCCTGGTGCACGCAATGACCACCATCGCCACGGGCGGCTATTCCAACCACAATGCCTCAATCGGCCATTTCGACAGCGTACCTATCGAGCTGACCGCGATCGTTTTCATGATTGTCGGCAGCCTCCCCTTTGCGCTGTTCCTGCGCGCGTTGCACGGCGATTTCCGGACGATGCTGCGCGACACGCAGGTCCGCTGGTTCCTTGGCACACTCGCCGTATTCAGCGTGATCGGGGTGCTCGCCCACGCGCCTGACGCGCCGGTGACCGAAAGCGGGCGATTTATCGACTCTGCGTTCAATGTTGTGTCGATCATGACCGGCACCGGCTATGCAACCAGCGCTTATGACACCTGGAGCGCGATGGCGATGTCGCTGTTCTTTATTCTCATGTTCATCGGCGGGTGTTCCGGCTCGACCTCCTGCGGCATCAAGATCTTCAGGTTCCAGGTGCTGTTCCAAGGACTACGCCAAAAGGTGCGGCTGATGTTTCATCCGCATGGCGTGTTTCTGGAAACCTATAACGGCCGGCCACTCTCGCCAGACGTCATCAGCGCAGTGACCACGTTCTTCTTCCTCTACATCGGCGCATTCGCAGTCATCGCGATCCTATTAGAATTGATCGGACTTGATACCGTGAGCGCGATTTCGGGCGCTGCGACAGCGCTGTGCAATGTCGGGCCAGCGCTGGGCGAGACCATCGGGCCGGCGGGCAATTTTGCCAGCTTGCCGGACAGCGCGAAGTGGGTGTTGTCAGCCGCTATGCTGATCGGACGCCTGGAATTGTTCGCCGTGCTGGTGCTGATCCTGCCGGCGTTCTGGCTGTCGTAAGGTTAGGTTTCTGGCGCGGCTTCCGCCGAGCGGCCGCCGACATAAAGCCGCTTGATCGCGCCCGCCAGCCGGCCGATGTCGCTGCCGAACCCGATCAGCGATGGCACCAGGATCAGCACCAGGAAGGTCGCCGCTGCTAGACCGAACACCAGCGTGATCGCCATAGGGATCAGGAATTGCGCCTGCCGGCTGGTCTCGAACAGCAGCGGCGTCAACCCGCCGATCGTCGTCAGCGATGTCAGTAGCACGGCGCGGAAGCGGTCATAGGAGGCGCCGATCGCTGCTTCGCGAAGCGCTTCGCCGGTTTTCAGCCGCTCATTAACCTGCGAAACAAGAATAATGGAATCGTTGACGAGGATGCCGGATAAGCCAAGCAGTCCGATCATACTGATGATCGTCAGCGGCATGTCCATCACCAGATGCCCGACGACGGCGCCGACCAAACCAAACGGCACGATGCCGATTACAGCCAGCGGCTTGACATAGCTGCCGAACACCCAGGCCAGGATCACGAAGATCAGGATCAGCGCGACAATGGCGCCGGTCTGAAGATCGGCGAAGGACTGCTGCTGGTCCTCCTGCCGGCCGCCGAAGTCGTACGCGATGCCATATTGTTCGATGAGACCGGGCAGCACATCGGCTTCGAGTTGGGCGACGACGTTGGCGACGCTGTTGGCTTCGGCGTCAATGTCGCCGGTGACGGAGACCGTGCGCTCGCCGTCGATGCGCTGAATGATGGAGAAGCCGGCCTGCTCGCGGACCCGCGCCACCTCCGGAAAGCGGACAAACGTACCGTCCGGCGCGCGCAGATAGAAGTTCTCCAGGGCCTGCGCGCCTTCGGCCACCTGTTTGCGCAAGACGCGCACGGTGATCTCCTCGTCGTCACGCGGGAAGCGCGTGGCAATTGCCCCGTCGAAAGCGTTGCGCAGCTGGGTGCCGACGCTTTCAGCGGTGAAGCCCAGCGCCAGCCCGCGCGGCGTCACCTCCACGATCAGCTCCCGTTTGCCGTAGGGCATATCGTCCGCAATCGCCGTAACACCGGGATAGCCGCGCAGCGCGGTTTTCACCTGTTCGGCGGCGGCCTTGAGATTTTCGATTGGCGCGTTCTGTAGCTTCACGTCAACATCGCGGCCCGGAGGGCCGACTTGTTCAGTGCGCACGGTAGCTTGCACCACACCTGGTATGCTCGGCAGGCGCTCACGCCAGGCCTGCATCACCGTTTCGGTCCGGATGATGCGTTCTTCGCCCGGGATCAGCTGGACGGCAACCTCTGCAACAGTGTCCGTCTGCGACTGGCCCGCCTTACCCAAAGTCGTGAACGCTGTGACCACAAGGCCGCCCTCGCCATCGGTGAGCGAAGCTTCGGCTTCATACAGCGCGTCTTCGACGCGGCTCAGCGCGGTGATGCGATCGGCTTCCGGCGTGCCGGCGGCAAACTCCACCTCAGCGGAGATGTTCTCAGATTCAGGTGACGGGAAGAACTGGAAGTCCACCCGTCCGCCGGCCAGCAGGCCGATAGCCAGGATCATCGCGCCAAAGGTAAACGCCAGGGTCGTGTAGCGCCAATCATAGCTGAACTCGACAAAGCGCAAAAACGGCCCGTTTCGGACCCAGTTAAAACCGTGGTCAAAGGCCCGCCGGAAGCGGCTCGGCGGGCGATTGAGGTTGCCGAAACTGTGACTCAGATGGCCCGGGAGGATAAGGAAGCTCTCGACCAGGCTGGCGATCAGGACTGCGATCACGACCAGCGGAATCGCTACCATGACGTCGCCGATGCGGCCGCTGATGATGAAGATCGGCAAGAAGGCCGCCATCGTGGTCATGCTTGCCGCCGTCACCGGGGCAAACATACGTTTCGCGCCGTTTTCCGCGGCTTCGATGCGTCCATCGCCCGCGCTTTGCCGGGTCGCGGTTTCCTCGCCGACAACGATCGCGTCGTCCACAATAATGCCAAGCATCATAATGAGCGCGAACATCGAGATCATGTTGATGGTCTGCCCGGACAGGAACATGACCACGAGCGTGGCAAGGAAGGCGATGGGAATACCGGCAGCAACCCAGAACGCGATGCGCATGTTGAGGAACAGGAACAGCACGATGAGCACCAGGACGAGGCCCTGCGCACCGTTCTTGATGAGGATGCCGAGACGCTGGGTAACGTACTCCCCGCGAATATCATAGACCTTGGTCGTCAGGCTCTCTGGCAGCGTCGGCAGCGCGCGCTCCAGATAGGCCTTCATGGTGTCCATGGTTTGCAGCGTATCCGCGCTCACGGCGCGCTGTACCTGGAGCAGAATGGCCCGTCCGCCCTCATGCAGGCCGATCACGGCATCGTCGTCAAAGCGCGGTTCAACCTGGGCGATGTCTTTCAGCTGAATCTTGTTTCCAGCCGCATCGGATTTCACCTCTATCTGCTCGACTTCCTCAGGCGTTCGCCGCTTCGCCAGCGTGCGCAGTTGCAGTTCGGCGGCCCCCTCGACCGTTCCGGAAGGAAGATCGCTTGTTTCCTCGCGGATGCGGGTCGCGACTTCGTCCACGCTCAGATCGAGCCGCCGCAGTTCGGCTTCCGGGATGGTCGCCCAAATCTCTTCATCGCGCGCGCCGGTAAAGGTCACGCGGTCGATCCCGGCATCCAGAAGCCCATCACGGATCTGCTTGGCGTAGTCTTTGAGGACGCGTTCGGAAAACGGCCCGGAAATGGCGATCTTCGCCACCGGCTCGTAAAATGTCACCCGCTGGATTGTCGGTTCTTCTGCATCTTCAGGCAGGGTGGTGACGCCATCGACCGCCTGTTCGACATCGGATTGCGCTTTCTGCATATCCGCATCAGCGAAGAACTCGATGTTGAAAACCGCCACCCCTTCACGGGCGACGGCGGTGATCTGTTCGACGTCGTCGAGGAAGCGCAGTTCGGGGTCCAGAGCATCGATGATGTTCTGCTCGACATCCAGCGCGCTGGCGCCGGACCACTGGATGGTGACGCTGATCGCCGGGATCTCGACGGTCGGAAAAAACTGCGTATTCAGCCTGCTGGTCGCGAAAAGACCGAGCACGATAATCGTGATCATCAACAGGTTGGAGGCGGTCGGGTGCCGGACAAACAGTCCTATGATGCCGGGCCGGCCTTCTGGACGCTCAGACATTAGGGCCGACCACCTTGACCTTGACGCCGTCGCCGGGTCGAGCCAAGCGCGTCGCGGCGACGGATTCCCCGTCCTCCAGGTCGCCACGCACAAGCACGTCGCCGTCGGCGCCGCCGACTTGCTGAACATTGCGGCGCACCAGCCGCCCATCCTCGATCACATAGACATGGTCGTTATTGTAGAGCGCGGTTTGCGGCAGCCGCACCACCCCCTGGTAGCGCACGTCCGGCACCATGACTTCGACGAAGGCGCCTGGCCGCAGCGGGGTCGGCTGCAACGGGTCATCGATGCGGGCATACACGTTGACGCCGCCGCTGGCCGACTCGATACGCGAGCCAACCCGGACGATTTCGGCTTCGTAGGAGAATGGTTCCGGCCCGACATACCAGCGGACCTCGACTGACCGGCCCAGCACGCCGCCGCTATCGCGGACAATCCGTCCATATTGCGCATCGCTCAGGGTCACCCGCACCTCGATCCATGATTTGTCGATCAGCGTCGCGACGGGATCGTTCGTGCTGAGCACTTTGCCGACTTCAGCATCTGGCGCATTGATGTAGGCATTGAATGGCGCATTCAGCCTTGTATCGCGGAGATTGCGCTCCGCTGTGCGCTTTGTCGCCTGCAGCCGCTCCAGCGCGGCGCGCTGCTGTTCCGCGCGGGCCCTGCGTACGGAAAGATTAATCTCGGCCTGGTCGACCGCATCGGAACGCTGGCTCTGCGTCAGGCGGCGTTCGTCAAGCGTCTGTTGGGAGACCACGCCCCGGTCCACCAGCCTTTCCGCCCGGTCGAGGTCGCTTTCCGCGATCTCAAGCTGGTCCTTGGCATACGCCAGGGTCGCCTCTTGCGCGCGGATTTCCGCTTCGCTTTCCTCAAGCCGTGCTCTCGTCTCAGCGATATCGGCTTCTGCCTCTTCGAGCGCCACTTCGTAGTCGAAGGGGTCGATACGCAGCAGCAACTCACCCTTGGCGATCTCGCCGCCTTCGCGCAGGTTCGGCGACGCCTCGATAACTTCGCCGGAGACCAGCGCGCGCAACTGCACTTCGCGGCCCGCGACAGTTTCGCCGTACAAGCGCAAGCGGGGTTGATAGGTCGAATACGAGACGGTGACAGCCCGGACTGATGCGACCGCTTCCTGAGGCGGCTGGGGCGCGACAGTCGGTTTTGTCGCCAGCAAATACTCATAGCCAAGATACGCGCCGGCCAGCAGCGCCAGCGGGAGCACGATCTGGAAAATACGGCGAAAGGCGCGGCCGACGACGCCCCATATGGTCCGATGCGATGCGTTCGGCTGGCCATCACGAAGGGGCTGATCGGGCTCAGGAGGACGCTGTTGCAGCATTGAATGTCCTACAGATCAAACGCTCACACTGGCGATACGCCTCCAGCAATGAATGCGCAATGAATGGATTGTGGCTTTTTGTAACGCCTTATCAGAAGCGATGAGCGCCGCTCATGCGTCTGTATCGCTGAGGATCGCATCAGGCTCGAATTCGTACTCACGATTGCAGAACTCACAAGTGACGGAAACCTTTCCGTCGGTGACCATCTCTTCGAGCCGGTCACTCGGAAAGCGCTTCAACAACTCCTCGACCCGCTCGCGTGAGCATTGGCAGAACGCCTGTATGGCGCTGGCCGGGAAGGCGCGCACGCGCTCTTCGTGAAACAGTCTGATAAGTAAACGCTCTGGCGATAGCGTCGGATCAAGAATTTCGTGGTCCTCAACCGTGGCCCCGAGCATGGATGCGCGGTTCCAATCCTCGGCGCTTTCCCCTTCGGCATCGGCTGCGTGAATGGCGTTGCGCCCGCCTTCCGCGCCGACCTTCTGGATCATGAAGCCGCCAGCGCGCCAGGCCCAGCCGCCCCGCTGGCCGTTGCGGCCCCCTATAAACTGCGGCGCCACGGCGACCCGCAGCAGGCTGGGAATTTGCTCGGATTGACGGAAATAGGTGTGCGCTGCGTCGACGAGGTTTTCGCCCTCCAATTCGACGAAGCCCTGATACCGCTCCATGCCGCCACCGGGTTCGATCGTCATGGCCAGATGGCCGCGACCGAGCAGGCGCGGCTCGTCTTCGCCCGCCTCTTCGATGGCCTGGGCCACGCCGTCGTCCTCGTAGCTGGCGTAGGCGCGGACGTCACCCGGCGCGCGGAACTGGACGACGAGAAAGCTGATCGGCCCGTCCGAACTGGTCTGCAGGGTTAACCGACCGCTGAACTTCAGCGACGCGCCAAGCATCACGGTGAGCAGGATCGCTTCTCCCAACAGGCGCGAGACCGGCTCGGGATACGCGTGGCGCGAGAGCAAGTCGTCTATCACCGGCCCGAGGCGCACGAGACGTCCTCGCACGCCGGCACTTTCGATCTGAAAGGGCAAGACATAATTTTCGAGCGCGCCTACCAGCTTGCCCTCCGTCTGATCGAGCGCGTCCCCGCCGTCTGAACCTGTTCCGCCGGTTTCGCCAGCCATTTACTCCGCCTCTAGACACCAAGCCAGAATTGCCCGCTGCGCGTGCATCCGGTTTTCCGCCTCTTCGAACACCACCGATTGCGGACCGTCGATCACGTCCGCTGTCACCTCAAGGCCCCGCTGCGCTGGCAGGCAATGCATGAATATAGCATGCGGAGCCGCCCGGCTCATCAGCGCCGCATCGACTTGGTAGGCCCGCAGCCGTTTCATGCGCTGATCGCCGTCCTCATGCCCCATGGAGACCCACACATCTGTCACCACGCAGTCCGCCCCGGCAATCGCTTGGTTCGGATCTTCTCCGACCTCGATTTGCGCGCCGCGCGAGACGGCCGCTTCGACCAGCTCCTTGGAGGGCCCGTAAGCCTTCGGGCACGCGATCGCCAACGTAAAGCCGAACATCGCAGCGCCGTGAATCCAAGACGTCGCGACATTGTTGGCATCGCCGACCCATGCGACGCGCCGGCCGCCAATCGGCCCGAGATGCTCCTCGAAGGTCATGATGTCCGCGAAGACCTGGCACGGATGCGAGTGGTTGGTCAGCCCGTTGATCACCGGGACAGTCGCGTAGTCCGCCAGCTCCAGCAGTTCCGCGTGCTCGGACGTACGCAACATGATGACGTCAACGTATCGGGACAAGACCCTTGCGGTGTCGGCGATTGTTTCACCCCGCCCGAGCTGCAGTTCGCCCGCGTTCAACGCGATCGTGTCCCCGCCGAGCTGGCGCATTCCCACATCGAACGAGACCCGCGTGCGTGTTGATGGTTTCGAGAACAACATGGCGAGCACGCGCCCCTGCGCCAGATGCGCGATGGAGAGCCGGTCGCGTTCAAACCGCGCTTTCATGGAATGCGCCCGCTGCATCAGCAGCCTCAGCTCTTGCGCGTCGTGGGTATCAAGATCGAGGAAATGACGAGGCGTCATGAGAGGTCCAAATTTTCGGGCTGCCACCGCCAGCCAAACCAAGCGCGGCCTGGCATAAACATTATCAGGTATGCTGCACAGTGGCGGCAGAGACGTGGCGGCTAAGGTCCGTCAGCGCCGCGTCAAGATGCGAGCAGCAAGCGCGCATTTCGTCTTCACCGATATTTATCGGCGGCACCAGACGTAGGACATTATCCCCTGCCCCAACCGCGAGCATCTTGTGCGCCCGCAGCGCGTGGACGACATCGCCGACAGCAGGGATCATTCTCAGACCAATCATCAGCCCCTCGCCGCGCACCTCCGCAATCATGCCAGGATGCGCATCAGCAACCTCCGCAAGCTGTTGGCGCAATCGCAGCCCGGTTTGTTGAACCTGCGCGAGAAATCCGGGCGCCAGAACAACATCGAGAACGGCATTGCCCACGGCCATCGCCAGCGGGTTGCCGCCGAAGGTCGAACCGTGGGTGCCCAGGGTCATGCCGTGGGCGGCGCGCTCCGTCGCCAGACAGGCGCCGACGGGAAAACCGCCACCCAAGCCTTTCGCCGCAGCCAGAATATCCGGTTCGATCCCGGCATGCTCGTGCGCGAAAAAGCGGCCTGTGCGCCCGATCCCCGATTGTACCTCGTCGAGAATGAGCAGCAGACCATGCTGATCCGCCAGGTCGCGCAACGCGCGCAAAAACGGCCAGCCCGGATGCCGAATGCCGCCTTCGCCCTGGATTGGCTCTATCAGAAATCCGGCCGTTGCCGGCGTGATCGCAGCGCGCGCCGCCGCGATGTCGGCAAATGGCACCTGGTCAAAGCCTTCCATAGGAGGCCCGAAGCCGCTTAACAGTTTCTCCTGTCCGGCGGCGGCGATCGTGGCCATCGTCCGGCCGTGAAAAGCGCCTTCGAACGTAATAATCCGATAGCGTTCGGGCGCGCCCGCCGCCGAATGGTATTTCCGCGCCATCTTGATTGCGCATTCCAGCGCCTCAGCGCCCGAGTTGGTGAAAAACACCGTCTCCGCGAACGTCGCGGCGCAAAGCCGCTCCGCGAGCCGCTCCTGCCCAGCGACGCGAAACAGGTTGGAGGTGTGCCAGAGCTTCTCAGCTTGCGTGCACAGCGCCTCGGTCAGTTTGGGGTGCGCATGGCCGAGCACGTTCACGGCAATGCCCGCGGTGAAGTCGAGATAGCGCTCGCCATCCTGGGTGAAGAGGTAGGCTCCTTCGCCGCGCTCGAACACCAGATCGGCGCGGGCGTAAGTTGGCAACACCGCCGGCATGTGAGAAAGCTTCCATTTCCGTTGCAGAATACCCACGCCCAAGCAAAACAGCCGCCTGCCAGCAGCTATCAGCGTCCGCATCATCCTCACTCGATCAGGGACTGTCAATTGGCCGAAAAGACACAGTACGGCAATAATTTCCGTCAAAAATGCCACATAGCGCAGCGCCCGGTTTGAGTTTGCGAGGCGTTCATGGCACTAAGACAACTTGAGCTCAGATCTCGTGCCGGGTGGATGGTGATGCGGTGCCCGGCCATGCGGTGTTCTGAGACAGTTTCGGGGGTGGCGGTTCCCCGGTATGCAGATTAACCGCCTCGGCCAGCGCAAGTCCTGTCGCATCCATGCGATCACGGCAAGTTCCACATCGCGGCCGATAGAGTTCTTCCGGTACAGCGTTTGTCGTCGTTTCCGACACCTTTGACGAGCTTAGTCAAGGCGTAGCCGTGTTGCGTCCAGCGGGGGTTGTTGACGCTGCGTCTGCGCGTTCGGCGCTGCTTTCTTGCGAGCTGCGCTCAACAGTATAGCCATGAGGAGGCTTTGATGGCATGGACGGAGGAGCGTGTCGCGCTGTTGACACGACTTTGGAACGAGGGCCATACGGCCAGCCAGATCGCTGATCAGTTTGGCGACATCACCCGTAATGCGGTCATCGGCAAGGTGCATCGCTTGGGGCTTTCGGGCCGGGCGGCGGAATCGCGCTTTCGCGCTGCGCGCATCAAGATGCGGCCGCGCCAACGGCCGCAGCGCAACGGCGCCAATCCGCAGTTTCCGGTGAACGGCAATGCTGCCCTTAAGGCAGAGCCGGCAGCGGCACAGGCATGGCCGGCGCCGTCCAGGCGGCCGGACCTGCGCCCGGTGGAGCA
>CAYXPZ010000012.1:0-30206 GCA_964466965.1 uncultured Hyphomicrobiaceae bacterium | reverse complement strand
AGCACTGTGGTCTGGCCGGTTTCAAACAGGCACGGCTTTTGCGGCGGCGGTTGGGGCTGAGGTCTTGGCGGGGTGGCCTCAGCCTCACGCACCCGCGCCGGTTTTCTTGGTCAGCTTCTCGCCGAACGCATAGCCGGCACCGCGCACCGTGCGGATCGGGTCATGGTCGCGCCCGCGGTTGAGCGCCTTGCGAAGCCGCCCGATATGGACGTCCACCGTCCGTTCATCGACGAACACATCCCGGCCCCATACGCCGTCGAGCAACTGGCTGCGGGTGAACACGCGGCCCGGGCTTTCCATCATGAATTCCAGCAGCCGGTATTCGGTCGGGCCGATGCGCAGTTCGCGACCGTTACGGAATACCCGCCGCGCATCGCGGTCCAGCATGATATCGCCCACCTCCAGCGTGTCCTGCAGCCGATTAGGGCTGGTACGCCGCAGAATGGCGCGGATGCGTGCGAGGAGTTCGGGCAGTGAAAACGGCTTGACCACATAATCATCCGCGCCCGTGGTCAGGCCGCGGATGCGGTCGCCCTCTTCGCCACGTGCTGTCAGCATGATGATCGGGATGTTCCGCCCCACGCGTCCTGTGCGCAGGCGACGGCAGAGCTCCAGCCCCGAAAGGCCGGGCAGCATCCAGTCGAGGACAATCAAATCGGGGGCGTCTTCGGCGACGGCAACCTCAGCGTCCTCGCCGCGCGATACGACGGTTACGGAGAAACCCTCGGCCTCAAGATTATAACGCAGCAGCATGGCCAGAGGCTCCTCGTCTTCGACGACCAGAACCTTAGCTGACATGGCGGCCCGCTCCCGGAATGATCCTATGCGTTATCGTCAGAGCCCCCCGCAGCATCTGCAGGCGACAACCAGCTCGTGGTGTCGCGCTTGAAGCGGCCTTCGGCCAGCGTCTCGCCGTTGATCATGAAATAGGCCATTTCCGCGATGTTGGTCACATGGTCGCCGATGCGCTCGATGTTCTTGGCGCCAAACAACAAATGCGTGCACAGCGTGATGTTTCGCGGGTCCTCCATCATGTCGGTGAGCAGCTCGCGGAACAGCGAGTTGTACATTGCGTCGATTTCATAGTCGCTCGACCAGACCATCTTGGCCTTGTCCCCATCGCGCGCGGCGTAGGCATCAAGCACATCCTTGAGTTGTTGCAGCGCCTGGATGCCCATATGCTTGAGACCGAGCATCGCCCGCTTGGGCCGTGGCTCATCGACAATCGCCAGCGTGCGCTTGGAGATATTCTTGCCCAGATCCCCGATCCGCTCCAGATCGCCGGCAACGCGGATCGCCGTAATGATCTGGCGTAGATCCAGTGCGACGGGCTGTCGCCGCGCGATCATCTGGATCGCGAGTTCCTCGATCTCGGCTTCAAGCTGGTCGACGTTCTTGTCGCGCGCGATCACGTCTTCGGCGAGACCCGGATCGTTCTTTTCCAGCGCCTCGATCGATTCGCCGAGCAACTGTTCGCAAAGACCGCCCATATGCGCGATCTTGGCGTCGAGGGTTTTGAGTTCCTGCTCGTAGGAGCTTACGGTATGATGTTCCATCTCACTATCATGCTACAGCGTTCGCAGCGCCCGCAAGGGACGGCTCAGCCGAAGCGTCCGGTGATATAATCCTGGGTGCGTTCGTCCTTCGGGTTGGTGAAGATCTGGTTGGTCTCGCCTTCCTCCACCAGATAGCCGAGATGGAAAAACGCGGTCCGCTGGGACACGCGCGCCGCTTGCTGCATCGAGTGTGTCACGATGACGATGCAATAGTTCTTCCGCAACTCGTCGATCAGTTCCTCGATTTTCGCGGTCGCGATCGGGTCAAGCGCTGAAGCCGGCTCGTCCATCAGGATCACTTCCGGGTTCACCGCGATGGCGCGCGCAATGCACAGGCGCTGCTGCTGGCCGCCGGACAGCCCCGTTCCCGGCTCCTCCAGCCGGTCTTTGACCTCTTCGTAGAGGCCGGCGCGCCGCAGAGCCTCGGCAACCACATCATCCAGCTCGCTTTTTGAGCTGACCTGGCCGTGGATGCGCGGGCCATAGGCCACGTTTTCATACACGGATTTCGGGAACGGGTTCGGCTTCTGGAACACCATGCCAACGCGGGCGCGCAACTGCACCGGGTCGATATGCGGAGCGTAAACGTTCTGGCCGTCGATGACGACCTCGCCTTCGACGCGCGCGCCTTCGATCGGGTCGTTCATGCGGTTGAGGCAGCGCAGGAAGGTGGACTTGCCGCAACCCGAAGGACCGATAAACGCAGTCACGGTGCGGTCGCGGATGTTGATGTTGACGTCGATGATCGCCTGCGCCGCACCGTAAAACACGTTCACTTGGCGCGCCTCGATCTTGGTGTTGCCATGCGCCGTCGACGGCTGGGCAAAACCGGTCGCTGTCTGCTGTTGATCCACGATGCCTCTCTTTTCAACTCGTTCGAAACGTTGCCGCAGGTCCCAAAGCAAAAGACGGATGCAACTGCTCCGTCACCACTTCCTCTCAAGCCGCTGGCGTAGAATGATCGCGATAGCGTTCATAAAGATCAGAAACGTCAGCAGAACTAGGATCGCCGCGGATGTCCGGGACGTGAAGCCGCGTTCCGGGCTGTCCGCCCAACTATAGATCTGCGCCGGGAGCGCCGTTGCTGGATCGACAATGCTGCTCGGAGGCGTCGTAATGAAAGCGTTCATGCCCACCAGCAACAGCGGGGCCGTTTCGCCAAGCGCCTGGGCGAGCCCGATAATTGTGCCAGTCAGGATGCCAGGCATGGCCAGCGGCAGCACGTGGTGCGTGATCACCTGATGCTTTGACGCGCCAACGCCCAGCGCCGCCTCACGGATCGATGGCGGCACCGCCTTCAGCGCGGCGCGCGTCGCAATGATGATCGTCGGTAGCGTCATCAGCGACAACACCATCCCGCCGACCAGTGGCGCCGATCTCGGCAGACCAAAGGTTCCCAGGAATAGCGCCAAGCCAAGCAGGCCAAATACCACCGACGGCACCGCCGCGAGGTTGTTGATGTTGACCTCGATCAGGTCGGTTGTGCGGTTCTTCGGCGCAAATTCCTCCAGATAGACCGCTGCGGCCACCCCGACCGGGAAGCTGATCAGCAGCGTCACTAACAGGGTCAGCGCCGAGCCGACGATCGCCCCGGCCAGGCCGGCCTGCTCAGGGAAACGGCTGTCACCATTCAGAATGAGCGCCCAGTTAAACGGCAGCGACACGAGCCCACGTTCGATCAGGCTGTCAAACCAGGCGAACTCCTTCTCGCTCCTGAAGCGCGGATTCAGGATTGTCGGCTCGCCACCCTGAGCAAGCTCCGCAAAATACTGAGAAAGCGGCGCTTCAAAATTTTCGACCACCGTACCGACGCGCTCAGGGTTTGCCGCCACGAATTCCGCCAGCTTTTCTTCTGCCGCGTCGCTGAGCACCTTGATCGGGTTACCGATTGCCTGCGCCGGGATGAGCGCGCGCATCGCCTCGGAAAGCATGGCCCTGTAGTTGCCGGAGGCCGGCTCTTCGGCGTCGACCTTGTCAGGATCAATGAACAAGTTGATCCGGATGAAGCTCTCGCCATCCCGAGTGGTTACCAGGCCGCGATCCTGAATATAGTCCTCAAACGCCAGTTCTTCCTGCCAGCTCAACGCCTCAATACGGCGCGGGATCACGTTCTTATGGAGCTGATCGAACGGATCGGACGTAGGCACGTCGACGGTGATTGTCTGGCCGATTAGATCGGGATTGTCGACGATGTAGCTCCGCAAATTGTAATGCGCGCTTGAGCTGAGAATCTCGCGCAGAGCCCGCTGATCCGACGAGTCTGTGACATCCGGGAAATAGGAGAAGAATGCCTGCCGCACGAGCGAGCGATAGTTGCCTTGCGACGGCTCCTGCGGATCGACCAGCGAAGGATCAACGAAGACTTCAAGTTGGACATGCGTTTGCACGAACGCCTTGTAGCCGCTGGAGATGATCGAGACGAATAGCGTCCCCAACAGCAGCAGCGCAATACCAATCGCACCTAGACCAAACGCCTGCAGCCGCCTGTCTGCTGCGTAGCGCTTCCGAACCCTGCGCCGGCTCTGGTCCGACGTCCAATCGTAAGGCGCGCGCCGATCCGTTGTGATCTCACTCATATTTTTCCCGATATTTCTTCACGATCCGCAGGGCGATCACGTTCAGAATGAGCGTGACGACGAACAGCACGAGGCCGAGGGCGAACGCCGAGAGCGTCTTTGGGTTGTCGAAGGCGACATCGCCAATCAGCAGCGTCACGATCTGAACCGTCACAGTCGTCACCGCCTCGAAAGGGTTTGCCGTGAGGTTGGCGATGAGACCGGCGGCCATTACGACGATCATCGTCTCGCCGATCGCGCGGCTGACCGCGAGCAGGATGCCGCCCATGATCCCGGGCAACGCGGCCGGCAGCAGGACATTTGTGATTGTCTCGCCTTTGGTCGCGCCCATGGCGTAGGAACCGTCGCGCATTGATTGCGGTACCGCGTTGATCGCGTCGTCGGAAAGCGACGAGACGAACGGAATGATCATGATCCCCATTACTGCGCCTGCTGCGATCGCGCTATTCGGCGCTACATCGAGCCCGATCAAGATGCCCGCGTCGCGCAGCGCTGGCGCCACCACCAGAATGGCGAAGAAGCCGTACACCACAGTCGGGATGCCCGCGAGAATCTCCATGATCGGCTTCACCGTAGCGCGGAAGCGCGGCCACGCGTATTCCGTCAGATAAACCGCCGAGAGAAGCCCGATCGGAATGGCCACGACCATTGCAATCGCGGCGATGAGAATTGTGCCGACGAATACAGGGATCGCACCGAACGCCCCGGAGGCCGCAACCTGCCCCTCCCGGATCGGGATTTGCGGCTCCCAGTTGAGGCCGAAAAAGAATTCGGTCGGCGGCACGCGCTCAAAGAAGCGCAGCGCCTCGAACAGAAGCGAGATGACGATCCCGAAGGTGGTCAGGATGGCAATCGTCGAGCAGACGATCATGATCCAGGTGGCGATCCGCTCAACGCGCTGGCGGGCACGAAAGCCCTGGCTGATCATCCCGCGCGCAGCCAACAGACCGACGAGCGCGAAGATGACCGCGGTAGCGAACATCGAAAACTGGGCAATATCCTGCCAGCGCTGGTAGCGGTTCGCCGCCTCGACAACGTAGGGCTCAGGTTCGCCGAAAATGTTGCCGGCAGCCACCGATTTAATTTCGGAGAGGACAAGCGATACTTTCGAGGAACTCAAGCCCTCTAGCGCGCCCCCGGGCAAACTCATCAGCAGCAGGTTGTCAATTACCGTGCTCTGGAACAATAGCCAGATAAGCACCAGCAGGATCGACGGAATCCCGATCCAGGCGGCCACAAAGGCGCCATGGTAACCGGGCCGCGAGTGAAGCTGTGTCTGGTTGCCGGCAACGACGCCATAGGCGCGTCGCACGCCGATAATGTAGCCGACGAATATGAGCAGGAAGAGGGTGGCGAAAACCGTTGCGGCCATGGGATCGTGCCTGCCTGATCGTGGGCCTCGCGGGAACCGTTAGCGCGGGCCGGTCGATGGGAACGCGAGTCATGCGCTTTTTTTTGCAGGAAGGCGCGGAAAGCGTTCGCGCACAAACGGTGGCCGCACCGAAGCGCGGCCACCCACAACACTGCAGCAGTCTTACTGCTTCGGCTCCATCGGGGTGCCTTCCAGGGCAGCCTCGCGAACTTCTTCACGCTTGGCATCGCCGAGCGGGACAAGGCCACGCTCTTTCAGGTAACCGTCTGGGCCGAACGCCGCTTCAGAAACGAATTCGGCGATGTAGTCCTGCATGCCCGGGATCACGTCGCGGTGCGCGTTCTTCGTGTAGAAGAACAGCGGGCGGGATACGCCGTACTCGCCGGTTTCGATGGTCGCGGCGGACGGCTCAACACCGCCAACAGCGACGGCCTTCAGCTTATCCTGATTTTCAAAAAGGAAGGAGTAGCCGAAGATGCCCAGCGCCTTCGGATCAGCTTCCAGGCGCTGAACGATCAGGTTGTCGTTCTCACCCGCTTCAACGAACGGGCCGTCCTGGCGCATCGGAGCGCACAGCTCACCGACGTCTTTGCCTTCATAGAAAGAAAGCTCTTCGCAGCCCTCTTCCATGACCAGCTCAACGAAAGCGTCACGGGTGCCGGAGGTCGGCGGCGGGCCGTAGATCAGGATTTCGGCATCTGGCAGAGCGGAGTCGATCTCCGACCACTTGGTGTACGGGTTGTCGACCAGTTCGCCATCGACCGGAACCTGCTTGGCGAGGGCCTTAAAGATCTGGGTCTTGGTCAGGTCAAGGTCAGCGCCTTCGCGGGACACAGCCAGCGAAAGACCGTCATAGCCGATCAGAACTTCGGTGATGCCAGTGCCGTCTTCTTCAACGACGCCGTTCTCCAGGCACAGCTCGAATTCCGACGGCTTCATGGCGCGCGAAGCGTTGGTAACGTCAACGTAATCGGTGCCGACGCCTTCGCAGAAGATCTTCATACCGCCGCCAGAACCGGTGGACTCCAGAACCGGAGCCGGGTTGCCGGTCTCATTGGCGAAAGTTTCCGCAACCGCCTGGGCGTACGGATAAACCGTGGACGAACCAACGACTTGAAGCTGATCGCGGGCCGAAGCCGGCTGAACAGCCATCGCGCCAGCCACGGCAACTGCCGCGCCAAACGCTACGAATTTGGTATTCATTTGCTCTCCCTGTCATTTGAGACATGCTGGATAAGAAAGGCCGTCTCCCGACCTTTCTGCAGCGCACCTTACAGCCTGCCGTTAATCATTTTATGACAGTATAAGCATCTGATTTTTCGATGCTTTCATATTCATGAGGGTCTGCTGCCTCCGGAGGCCGCGCGGCAGCGGTATCCGCCCCGCCGGCGATGGAGCGATCTTGCACGGATTCCGGTAGCAGGACGGTGAATCGCGATCCTTCTCCAGGCGTTGAGGCGATCCGAAGCTTGCCGCGATGCCGGTTCAGCAGATGCTTGACGATGGAAAGCCCCAGCCCGGTTCCGCCACGGTCCCTGCTGGCGGCTATGTTCACGCGGTAGAAGCGCTCGGTGAGACGCGGCAAGTGCTCTTCCGGGATGCCCATGCCGTTGTCGATCACCGCGACGCTAACGAACGGCTCTTTGCCTTCCTCGCGAGCGGCGGCGATCCGCACATACCCGCCGTCGCGGCCGTACTTGATCGCATTATGCACAAGATTTTCGAAGACCTGCACGAGTTCTTCACGTTCCCCAAGGACATAGCCCGGCGCCTTCAGGAGCTTCACATCCAGCGAAATGTCGCGCTCGCTTGCAATCTGCTCCAACGACACACGCACATAATCGAGGACTTCATTGATCTCGACCGGCTCGGTCGGCCGCAAATGGGCTTTCATTTCGACGCGGCTTAAGGATAGCAGGTCGTTGATCACGCGCTTCATGCGCTCAGCCTCGCGCGCCATGACCGCGAGAAATTCGTCACGCGCCTTCTCATCCTCGCGCGCCGGCCCTCGCAAGGTTTCAATGAACCCCAGAACCGACGCCAGCGGCGTTTTTAACTCATGGCTCGCATTGGCAACGAAGTCCGCACGCATCTGGCCAATCCGTTCCTCTTCCGTGAGGTCACGCAGGAACACAAATACGGCTGGATCGTTTGGTCCGGCAGCCGGTGGCGCGATCCAGTTCACAACAGCCGACAGCCGGCGTTCGACAGGAACCACCTCGGTCAGAGAAACCACCTGATGGCGATGATGGCTGGCGGCGCTGTCGATAGCTTCCAAAAGCTGCGGATGGCGGATGGCGGCGGAGACCTGAATCCCCCGCTGAAGCGCGCTGTAGGAAGCAGCGGCCTGGGCGTTAAAGCGCAAAACCGTGCCTTGGCGCGAGAGCAGCAGGGCCGGTTCTGGAAGTCCGTCTATGAGCCGCCCGATCCCCGCAAGCGGATCAACCACGCGATTGCGCTCGCGCTTGGCAAGCTGCTTGCGCTTCAGTATCCCTTCGCGTGGGAGCGCTCCTGCGGCCACCGCGAGTGTCAAGACGCCGGCGACCCCGGCGAGCGGCGAGAGATCGGAAATCAGAACGTAGCTGAGCGTGACAACGCCGCTCACCACCACCAGCCAGCGACGCAGATACAACCGTCGCCGCCAACGCTGCAGCCCGCGCAGCGCGAGCGGACCATAGGATTGAAAACCGCGGCTTTGCCCTTGCTCCTCCCCACTCATTGTCCAACCCATTCTGTCGGCGTGCTGGGCCCCTCGCATCGGCGCAGCACTTTGATCAAGCGATCTTTCTAACATGGAAGTACGACAGTTTCGCCAAAGCCCAGACGCCGCAGCGAGCACCTCCCGAATGGGCGGCTGATTTGCAGAGACGTCACTGGTACGGCTGAGAATACAGAAATACTTGAGATGCAAGCTAAGCAGCCGAACAGGCTGAACACCGCCCACTCATCATGCATAAAGGTTCAAGAGGCACTATGGTTTCCGCAGCGCACCCCTTATCCGATGCATCTTCTGCACATGGATCATCTGTTCTCCATCGGGAGTTGAACCGGGCTTATCCCCACGCCGTCTCTGGCAAGGGCACGTTCCTCTACGACGATGCCGGGAAGGAATATCTGGACGCCTCGGGCGGGGCCGCGATTTCCGCGCTGGGGCATGGGCATCCGCGCGTTATCGCAGCTGTCAAGGCGCAGCTCGACACGCTGGCTTATGCGCATAGCGCCTTCTTCACGACCCATCCGGCGGAAGAACTGGCGGACTGGCTTGCGCAGCGCGCGCCGGCGGGTTTCGGGCGGATCATGTTCGTTTCCGGCGGCTCAGAGGCGGTCGAGGCGGCGATCAAGATGGCGCGGCAGGTGCACTACGAGCGCGGCGAGACACGGCGAACGCACTTCATTGCGCGCCGGCAATCCTATCACGGCAATACGCTGGGCGCGCTGGCCTTGGGCCATCATCCAGCTCGACGCGCGCCATATGAGGGGCTGGTCAGCCAGTTTCCGGTGAGCCACATCGCGCCATGCTACGCGTATCGGCACCAGCGCGAGGATGAGACGGCGGAGGATTACGGCCTGCGGGCGGCGGCAGAGCTTGAGGCGGAGATCCTGCGCGTCGGCGCGGAGAATGTCGCGGCCTTCGTCGCCGAGACGGTATCGGGCTCCACTCTGGGCGCAGTGCCGCCGGCGCCTGGGTATCTCGCGCAGATCCGGCGCATTTGCGACAAATACGGCGTGTTCCTGATCCTTGATGAGGTCATGTCCGGCATGGGCCGCACCGGCCATCTGTTCGCCTGTGCGCAGGATGGCGTCTCCCCGGATTTCATCGCTGTGGCCAAGGGCATCGGCGCGGGCTATCAGCCGATCGGCGCCATGCTAGCGCGCGAGCAGCACGCCCGGACCCTGGCCCAAGGCAGCGGCGCGATGGCCCACGGACACACCTACATGGCGCACGCGGCAGCCTGTGCCGGAGCGCTGACCGTGCAGAAGATTATTGAAGAAGAGAATATTCTTGCGCGGGTCCGTGCGACGGGTAAGCGCCTGGAAGAGATGCTGAATGATCAATTCGGCGAGCATCCGAATGTGGGCGATATTCGCGGGCGCGGGCTTTTCCTCGGGATGGAGTTCGTCGCAGACCGGAACAGCAAGACGCCGCTTGAGCCGCGCCGCAAATTCGCCACCACGCTTAAGGATGTGGCGATGGCAAATGGCCTCATCTGTTATCCGGCCTCGGGCACGGCTGACGGGGTCGCGGGTGATCACGTGCTGCTGGCGCCGCCGTTCACCATCAGAGAGGATGAGGTAGGGCTGTTGGTGGACCGGTTGGCCCGCAGCATCGAGGAAACGCTCGCGCGCACCGCTCCAACCGCTGAGGCGCGAAGCTAGGAGCCGATGGCTAAAACGCTTATCATGGCCGCTGTAAACGGCGCGCGACGCACCAAGGCCGATCATCCCGCACTGCCAATGACGGTCGCGGAGACTGCCGGAGATGTTGCAGCTTGCGCGCAAGCCGGCGCGGCGATCGCGCATGTCCATGTCCGCGACGAGAGCGGCCGGCATGTGCTTGACGCGGCTCTTTACGAACGACTCTTTGCGCAGATCGGCGCGCTGGCCGGGGCGGATTTTCTCGTTCAGGCCACGACCGAGGCCGTCGGGCAGTATGCGCCGGAGGCGCAAATCCGCCTGATCAAGACGCTGCGCCCGCCCGCTGTTTCGATCGCGGTGAGCGAGCTCTTGCCCGATTCGACGGACGACGCGGCGCGCACGCGCTTCCGCAATCTCTGCCACTGGATGCAGGCGCATGCGGTCTGGCCGCAGTTCATTCTCTATCGCCCGGAGGAGGTCGAGACGCTTTTCCGCCTCCATGCCGATGGCGACATCCCGTTTATCGAGCCGTTCCTGCTGTTCGTGCTCGGGCGCTACCGCGACGCACAGGTGGCGACCCCGGACGAGTTGCCGCCGTTTCTCCAAGCGCTGGGCGGTGCGCGGGCGAGCTGGATGATTTGCGCTTTCGGTCCGCATGAGCATGCCTGCGTGAAGGCCGCGATCGCCGCGCGCGGGCATGTGCGCATCGGCTTTGAGAACAACCTGTGGCTGCCGGACGGCATCGTCGCGGAATCGAATGCCGCGCTGGTCGGCCTGGCCGCCGACGCCGCGCGCGACAGCGGCCGCGGGGTCATGTCGCCGTCGGACGCGGCCGATCTGCGCGCCCGGCTACTCTGCTGAGGCCGGGGCCGGCGATTCGCCCAGCTCACCTAACGCACGTAACCGCCGCCGCTGCCAGGCGACCACGAGCGCCAGAAGCAATAGCGCCGGGATGAACATAAGCTCTTTCGCCGGCTGGCCGGGGACGCTGCGATCCGCACGGGTGATGATATCGCCGATTTCGACGCCTGCATTCTCCGCGCGGCTCATGAAGCCGGGATCGCTCACGCGGATATTGCCGGCGCCGGTCGCTTCCACGCTCATTCCGAGCGCACTCCATGTCAGCGGCGCATCGCCCTCGCGCTGGAAAACGTAAAGCCGGAAGCGGTCGCCATAGGGGGTCTCTCGGGTGATGTGCAGGCGCACCTGCTCTGCATCGACACCCGTACTAAGTTCCTGCACTGTCAGCGGCTCATAGGGCGGGTAGATGCGGTCCATAAACAGGCCGGGCCGGAATAGCGCAACCACGACCAGCGCCAGGGCAATCATCTCAAGCCACTTCAACTTCACGAACATGAACCTGAAGGTGATCGACGTGAAGCACAACATAGCGATCAACGAGACTGCGATGATCATCAGCGCATAAGGAATGCTTTCGATCCCGACCATGATCAGCGTCTGGTTGAAGATAAAGATGAACGGCAGGATCGCGGTTCGGATCGAGTAGATAAAGGCTTGAACCCCTGTCTTAATCGGGTCGGCCCGTGAGATCGCAGAGGCGGCGTAGGCGGCGAGTCCTACCGGTGGCGTCACGTCCGCCATCAGGCCGAAATAGAACACGAACAGATGCACCGCGATCAGCGGCAGTACGAGCCCCGCCGCGCTGCCCAGCTCGACCAGAACCGGCGCCATCAGCGAGGCAACGACGAGATAGTTCGCAGTCGTCGGCAGGCCCATGCCAAGGATCAGGCAGAGCACCGCGGTCATCGCCAGAAGGATGTAGACATTGCCCCCCGCGATCGCTTCGACGACACCGATCAACGCGTTGTTCAGCCCCGTAGAGCCCACCGCGCCGACAATAATGCCTGCGCCCGCCACTGCAATAGCCACCGAAATCATATTCTTCGCGCCCTGGATTAGTCCGGCGACCACGATCCAGAAGCCGTCAGTGATACCGCTCACGACACCCGCGCCTTCGCTGAGCGTGCGGCGCACCTCCTGCACGACGATCACCGCCATCAGGAAGATCGTGGAGTAGAAGATCGAGGTGCCGGTGGTCATGCGCTCGACCATCAGCAGGTACACCAGCAGGATGATCGGTAGCAGGAAATGGGCGCCGCGCCAGAAGATCTGCCCGGCCACAGGAATCTCTTCGTCGGGGACCGTCCGCAACTTAAGCTTCGTCGCTTCGAGATGCACGATGTAGAACAGCCCGATATAGGACAGGACCGCCGGCAGGAAGGCGTGAATCACCACGTCGAAGTACGAGATGCCGATGAACTCGGCCATGACGAAAGCCGCCGCGCCCATGATCGGCGGCATGATCTGCCCATCTGTCGAGGCGGCAACCTCAACTGCGCCCGCTTTACGCGCGGGCATCCCGGTGCGTTTCATGATAGGGATGGTGAAAGTGCCGGTCGTGACAGTGTTGGCGATCGACGAGCCGGAGATCATCCCGGTCATGCCCGAAGCGAGCACCGAGGCTTTCGCCGGGCCGCCCCGATAGCGCCCGACCATCGCAAAGGCGAGATCGATGAAGTATTGCCCTGCGCCGGCCCGGTCGAGCAGCGCGCCAAACAGCACGAACAGAAACACGAAGCGCGTGGTGACGTCGATCGGGATGCCGAAGATCGCCTCGCCCGTCAGCCAGTGGTAGCCGACCAGCCGGTCGAGCGACAGGCCGCGATGCGAGATCAGATCCGGCATCGACTGTCCGAACAGGGAATAGATCAGGAAGACCAGCGCGACGACGACGAGGGGGATCCCAATGGCACGGCGGATCGCTTCCAGCAGGACAAGCATCCCGATCGTCCCAAGGATCACCTCGACGGGAATTGTCGCGCCAAAAACCTCGTATTCCAGCATAATGCCGGCGCGCTGGGCCAGGCTGTCATAATTCCAGAAGAGATACGACGCGGTGAACCCCCCAGCGAAGGCGAGGCCGATGTCCAGCCAGCTCGGCGCGCGGACACCCGCGCGGCGCACGGCGCCAAACGCCAGAAAGCATAGCACCAGCGCAAAGGTCAGATGCAGCGCCCGCGCCTCGACCCCGTCAATAAGGCCGAACTGCAGCATGAAAGGCAGCGGCGAAGCGATCCAAAGCTGAAACAGCGACCAGCTCAGCGCGATAGCGGAAAACACCCAAGCCCATGAGCCGGCCAGCGTGACCTGCCCCGTCTCCTGACGCAGCATCTCCTCGGCTTTGTTGTCGCTGTCTTGGGCTTCTGGCGCCGACGGGGACGTCTTGCCGCTGTCGTCGCTCATCTGCTGCTCCGCGCTTGCACCGGTCTTTTTGAGGGGAACCGTAGATGAGACAAGCAGAGCGGGGGCGGACCAGCGTGCGCCGTCCGTTGGTCCCCCATCTCCATTGTCATGCCGAAATCAGCCGGACCTTACATCCAGCCCTTTTCCTTGTAGTACTTCATCGCGCCGGGATGGATATCGGCGGAGATACCCTTTGAGATCATTTGCTCCGGCGTGAGGTTGGCGAAAGCCGGGTGCAGCTTCCTAAAGTCTTCCAGGTTCTCGAACACTGCGCGGGTGACTTCGTAGACAACGTTTTCCGGCACGTCAGCACTGGTCACGAAGGTGGCCATCACGCCGAAGGTGGTCGCGTCCTTCTTCATCGACGAGTAGGTGTCTTTCGGGATCGTCGTGAAGGCATAAAATGGGTTGTCCTCGACCAGCTTCGTGACCGCATCGGTCTGCAGGTCGATGATGTACGCGCCGCAGCCATCAGCCGCCTGGGCCACGCCGGAGTTCGGGACGCCGACCGTGTAGCCGTAAGCGTCGATGTTGCCGTCGCACAGCGCGCCGGACTGTTCGGTCGAGGTCAGCTCGGTCGTCTGGCCAAACCAAGACTCGTCAATGCCGTGTGCTTCCATCAACACCTCAAACGTGCCGCGCTGACCCGAGCCCGGGTTGCCAATGTTGACGCGCTTGCCTTCCAGGTCTTCCCAGTTCTCGATGCCGCTGTCCTGCGCGGCAAGAATCTGGAACGGCTCAGGATGGACAGAGAAAACCGCGCGGATTTCCGGGAACGGATTGTCCTCGAAACGGCTGGTGCCGTTGAAGGCGTGATATTGCCAGTCGGACTGGGCCACGCCAAATTCGAGTTCGTCCTGACGAATCGAATTGATGTTGTAGATCGAACCGGCCGTCGAGGGCGCGGCGCAACGCAAGCCGTGCTTTCGGCCGGCCTCGCGACCCTCAGCCGCTTCCTTGTGGACCATCCGGCAAATGGCGTTGCCCACAACGAAATAAACGCCAGTCGGGCCACCGGTGCCAATGGCGATGAACTGCTGCTGCGCCTGTGCGGCGCCCGTCAGCGACAGGGCGGCGGCGGCCGTGAGCGCGCCGGCCATGGTCAGGGACCTGGCGACAGACATAAAGGTCATGGCGTATCACTCCTCCTAGAATGATTGGGTTTGTCCTCCGTGTGAACCAGAGGTGCCCTGCAGCGCCAGTGCCGCCGCGTCAAGCGGCATGGAACACCGGTATACGCCAGGGCAATCAGCACCTTATGGCCCGCCCCGGCGCATCGCAATTCATTTGTCCCGGCTCAGACCCTTTTCGGCCAGCTCGGTCAGGTACTGCTGCCAGATCTCGTCGCGCTCGGTGCCGAGCTTGCGCAGGTAGCTCCAAGAGTAGATCCCGGTGTCGTGACCGTCGCTGAAGGCCAGCTTGACGGCGTAGTTGCCTACTGGATCGATCCGCGTGATGGTGACGTCGTGCTTGCCGCCCACTGTGACGCGCTCCGAAGGGCTATGGCCCTGCACTTCGGCGCTTGGGCTGGTCACGCGGAGCATCTCCGCAGTTAGCGTGAAGCGGGCGTCAGGAAAGACGACCGTCAGCTCATCCTTGCCGGGGTTCAGCCGGATTTCCTCGGGATGCGCTGTCGCGCTCGGGTTCTGCTGCGTCATTGCCGCGTCCTTCTTGGTTGCCGTGCGGGATCGTCGAGGGGCGCTGTTGCAGGTCTGTCACTATACAACCGCAAATGGGCCGTTGCCCGCCTGAGATATACACAGATGCGATCTTAGAGAATTGTGCGCTGTTGGCATTCTTGTTAACCGCAAGATGGTATCCACCGCGCGCCTAAGAGTTCAAGCGTACCGGCATAGCGTGAGGAAAATCAGTTTCAGTGCAACTGTTCAGAGTGATGTGTCATGCCTCCCATTCGTTTGTCGTCTTCCGAAACGTCGTCGCTACGCAAGATTTCCGGCCGCCCTTGTCTCACAGCAGAACTGCCGGATGACCATTCGGCCAAACTGGTGAACTATGGCCTCGCGCGCCGCGAAGCCATGACCGTACGGATTACGCCGCGCGGCCAAGTCGAATTGCTGGCCAGCAATTTCCAGTTTTCGCTGCCGAACGCCCGTGCGGTTCGCGAGAAGATCGTTCCCAGAGGGCTAACCCGGTTCTACCGTGAAATGGCCTGATCAAGGCTGATTGTCACTGCGACCGGGTATCCCGATCGGCCGCGTCGATCTCCGCAGCCTCGCAGATCTCATGTACAAGCGCAGCGGGTCCGGCGCTATGGTCGGCTGTTTTGGCGCGACGCGCCGCAAACTGCCGCCCCGCCCACGGTATGGAGCCGAGATACGCCAGCGAACCAACAAGCAGACAAGTATACGGATAGGTGGCCAGGATCGCCGTCAGCGCTGCCGCGCCGGCAAACATCGGCACAACGTATTTCCGGTCAATGTTGCGGCCAACGGCCTTGCCCGAAAACGTCGGCTGCCAACTCACCATCAGCGCCGCCATAACGCAGGTATGCAAGAAGGCAAATGCCGAGAGCACCCAACCTTCCGGTGCGCCGATCTCTGCAGCATAGAACGGCAGCAGCACCACGATCGCGCCCGCGGGCGCCGGCACGCCCGTTGCGAAGGCTGTCCGCCAGCGCGGCTGCACTTCGTCCAATTCGGTATTGAAGCGCGCCAGCCTTAGCGCCGTGCAGAGCGCAAACACGAGCGCCGCCAGCCACCCCAGGCTCGGCGCGGACTCGAAAGCCCAGACGTAAAGCATGACCGCCGGCGCGACGCCAAAATTTACGAAATCCGCGAGGCTATCGAGCTCCGCGCCGAAGCGCGAGGTCGCCTTGAGCATCCGCGCCAGCCGCCCGTCGAGCGCGTCGAGAACGGCGGCCAGCAGGATCGCGCCGATTGCCAGCTCATAGCGTGCGTCGATGGCCATGCGAATCGCGGTCAGCCCGGCACAAAGCGCCAGAAGCGTCACGAGGTTGGGGATCAATGCCCGAACCGGTATCCGCGCGCTGCGCGTGAGAAACGTGCGCCGACGCGCCTCGGCGTGATCCGTGCCATTGCCCTTGCGCGAAGGCCCCGTCAATGCACGCGCACCTCGTAGCCCGAGGGCGCGCCCGACAAGTCCATGAGGACCGTCTCGCCGCCGACCATACGCTGCGTCTCTCCGACCATCATCTTGCGCTCTCCCGGGGCATAGACATCAACCCGGCTGCCGAAGCGTATGATGCCGATGCGCTGACCGGCCCTGACGGTATCGCCTTCTTTGACGAATGGCACAATGCGCCGCGCGACCATCCCCGCGATCAGCACCACACCGATGCGCTCGCCGTCGCTTGTTTCAACGACGAAGCCGTGACGCTCGTTCTGCTCAGACGCGTCCTCGGATTCGGCATTCATGAACAGGCCCGGCTCGTGATGGGACGCAACAACCCGCCCGCCCGCCGGCGCGCGAACGACATGCACGTTGAAGAGCGAGAGAAAGGTCGAAAAGACCGTCATCGGCGCATCGCCAAGCGCCATTTCCGTTGGCGGCGGACGACGGCGGACGGCGATTAGCTTGCCGTCTGCCGGCGCGATGAGAAAGTTGTCCGCGACCGGCGTTGCGCGCACCGGATCGCGAAAGAAATAAGCCATCGCCAGCGTCACAATCAGAGCGAGCCAGCCAAGCGGCGACCAGATCAGGAAGAAAACCAGCGTGGCGAGCGCCCCGATGATGATGAATTTGTAGCCTTCGCGGTGGATGGGATCGATTGCGGCAACGACAGAGTCCCAGATGGACTTGCGCTGCGAATCGGAGCTGCTCATCGGTGATCTCCTTTTCGCGCCAACGCGCTCAAGCGCTATTTGGCGGGTTCGCTGTAGAGCGACGGCACAGCCTGATCGTCTTCCTCACCCGCTGTGGCAAGGCGCTCCCGGGCCTCCTCGGCTTCGCGCTGGCGGCGCCACATGCTGGCATAGAGGCCATCGCGCGCGAGCAGGTCCGCGTGGCCTCCTTGCTCCACAATGCGTCCTTTATCGAGCACAATGATGTTGTCTGCATGGACAATTGTGGACAGGCGATGCGCGATGACAAGTGTGGTCCGGTTTTCGGCGACGCGCTCAAAAGCGTCCTGAATTTCCTTTTCGGTATGGCTGTCGAGCGCGGAAGTCGCCTCATCCAGCATCAGAATCGGCGGGCTCTTCAGGATTGTCCGGGCGATCGCGACACGCTGCTTTTCGCCGCCCGAGAGTTTCAGGCCACGCTCGCCAACCATCGAGGCATAGCCCTCCGGAAGATCACGGATGAACCCGTCGATCTGTGCGATCCGGGCAGCCTCGCGCACTTCCGAGTCGGTGGCGTCCGGCCGGCCGTAGCGAATGTTGTACGCGATGGTGTCGTTAAACAGTACGGTGTCCTGCGGCACGATGCCAATCGCCGCGCGCAAGCTCTCCTGCGTCACGTCGCGGATGTCCTGCCCGTCGATCAGGATACGCCCGCCGGTGACGTCATAAAAGCGGAACAACAGCCGCGAGATCGTGGATTTTCCCGCACCCGTCGGTCCGACGATCGCAACCATTTGGCCGGCCGGCACAGCAAAATCAACGCCGCGCAGGGTGGGCCGCTTGCCGTCATAGGAAAACGCGACGTTGTCGAAGCGGATACGCCCTTCACTGACGCGCAAAGGTTTTGCGCCCGGCGCGTCGGTAACCTCGGGATGCTTCTCCATGAGCGCGAACATCGTCTCGATATCCACCAACCCCTGTTTAATTTCCCGGTATACCAGGCCCATGAAGTTGAGTGGGATGTAAAGCTGGATCAACAGCGAATTGATAAGCACGAAATCGCCGACCGTCTGCGTACCGGAAGCCACGCCATTCGCCGACATCAGCATGCAAACCGTCAAACCAACGCTGAAGATCAGCGCCTGCCCAGCGTTTAAAAGCCCGAGCGTGTAGTAGGTCCGGATCGCCGCATTCTCATAATTCGCCATCGAGCTGTCGAAGCGGCGGGATTCCCAGCCTTCATTGCCGAAGTATTTGACCGTCTCGTAATTCAGCAGGCTGTCGATCGCCTTAGTGCTGGCGTCGTTGTCGGAGGCGTTCAGCTCACGGCGGATCGCCATGCGCCACTCGCTGGCCTTGAAGGTGAAGGCGATGTAGACCGCGACGGTGATCAGGATGACGAGCGCGTATTCCGGGCCGAAGTAGTACGTCAGCATGCCGCAAACCAGGCTAAGCTCAAGGACGGTCGGGACGGAGTTTAGAACGCCCATGCGGATGATGAGTTCGACCGCCGACCTTCCGCGCTCGATGACGCGGCTCAGGCCGCCCGTGCGGCGCTCCAGATGGAAACGCAGCGACATGCGATGCAAGTGCTGGAAGACCTGGCGGGACAACGCGCGCACCGCGTTCTGGCCGACACGTGTGAACAACACGTCGCGGAGCTGGTTGAAGCCGATCATGAGAACGCGACCGGCGCCATACGCCAGGATGAGCACAATTGGCAGATAGGCGAGGGTGGCGGCGCTGACGGCGTCCTCGCCGCTAGCGTTGCCCGTGAGCCAGTCAACCGCGGCTTTATAAGCCAGCGGGGTCGAAACCGTAATGACCTTGGCCAGCACCAGCGCGATGAAGGCCAGCACGACCCGCAGTCGGAGATCGGGCCGATCCTTCGGCCAGACGTAAGGGGCAAGGCCGCGCAAGACCGTCCAGTGGCTGCTGCGCTGGTCAAACAGATCGTCGCCCGGCGGCGCCGGGGACTTGTCGGAAAAACCTCTCAAAACGGAATCCTGTGGGCCAGCTTGCTCGTCGGCGCGGCTTGGCGACCCGCTGGCGGGGTCGTGCCCCGGCCTTGAGATAAACGAGATGCGGCCCGTGTCGGTTTTGAACTATTCCAAGTTTATATAGCCAAGCGTACCGGATCACGCAAATCACGGTTTGCGCGGTGCCGGCTGCCGGCCGCCGATGCCAAGCTCAATTGGGTAGGTCGAATTGCTGGCCCGGATAGATCAAGTGCGGATTGCGGATCTGGTCGCGGTTGCCGCGGAAGATCTTGGTGTATCGCATACCGCTGCCATAATGGGCCTCGGCGATATGCCAAAGGGTATCGCCGCGCCGAACGATGACCGCTTTTCCTTGGGCAGGGCGGCCGCCGGTGGCGATCTGGTCCGATGCGCTCGCCGAGCGTTCGCCTTCCGGGAGCTGATTGCGTAGCCGCCGCTCGCCAGCAATGTCCGTCATGGCCGTGCGGGTCTCGCCGCCTTCCGCCGAGGCGACAGCCAGACCTCGCGGATTGAACTGCACCTCGGCGCGTGACAGCACTTTGCCGCTGTTCATGTCGATGTGGTCGGCGCGGAGCGCTTGCGTGCCGGCCTCGATAATATCGGTCAGCCCAAATTCCCAGGCGCCCTCTGCGTCGGCTTTGGCGGAGCCGATGAAGCGGTTGTCAAGATACAGCGCGACTCGTGCGCCGGGCTGTGCGGCACCGCTGATGTACAGCCGGCCAGTCTGCCCTTCGTCTTCGTAGTCGACCGCTGAAAAAGCGACAGACGGGCCTGAGGCATTCGCGTCCGAGCGAGCGCGATCTGGCATCGGACCAGCCTGAAGCAGCCGCGTTGGTTCGTTATCCTGGGATAACGCCACCACAGCCGGCGCGCCGTCCGGCGCCAATGAAACAGCCACCCGCTCGCGCCCCCATAGGCTGCGCACGGCATCCGGCGCTTCCGCCATAAGGCTGAGCGAGTGGTCGCCGGCGCGAAGCGGTGCTTCCGGCATCAACATCCAGGAGCCGTCGGCGCCTGCCGCCGTCTCACCGATAATGCGGCCCTGCGCCATGACGCGCACAGTCCAGCCGGCAGGCGCCACACCAGCGATAATCATCTCTCCGGAGTCGCCCACACGGACGATATCGAAGGCGGGCGCGCGCGCTTCGTCAGCTGCTGCATCCGCGGAGTGCGCAGTTACCGGTACGCTGGGGTTTTCCTCAGTCGCGGCCGCCTCCGGCGCTGGCTTGTCAGCGGACATATCGCCGCCCCCGAATTGCAGCCAGCCGACATTATAAAAGTGCCAGGACCCGGTGGCCGCGGCCACCAGCAATACCATCAGCACTAGCCTTGCAAACCAACTCATGACGCTCCCCCGCAACTCGCGGCCTAGCTTGCAGCCTCGGCGCTCCGCCGCCGCGTGGCTCTAAGATCTCAACGCGCGCAACTGTCGAAGCCAGTCCAATGCTCAGCGCGCTTGCGGAGCCGACACCTGTGGCGCACCTCTAAGCCCCGCGCTTGCTCTTAGAGCGCCGGGTCTTTACAACGAACGCCCTGCAACCAGACAACGACTATCAAATAACGAAAAGCCTTCAGCATGCAAGATAAAGGACCAGGCAGCGATACCATCCAGCGCGTGTGCGTGTATTGCGGATCGGGTAGCGGCACCAACCCGCATTACGCGGACGCCGCCCGCAGCCTAGGTGCACATCTCGCAAAAGCAAACATCCGGCTCATTTATGGCGGCGGCGGCAACGGCTTGATGGGCGAAGTGGCCCGCGCCGTCATGGAAAGCGGTGGCGCTGTTACCGGCGTCATACCCGAAAGCCTGGTCGCGCTCGAAAAGCCATATAGCGATCTGGACGAATTGGTGGTGACCCGGGACCTGCATGAGCGCAAGATGCTGATGTTCACGCGTTCAGACGCCTTCGTCGCGCTGCCTGGCGGCATCGGCACACTGGAGGAACTGGTGGAGCAGCTCACCTGGGTTCAGCTTGCGCATCATCGCAAGCCGGTGGTGCTCGTGAACACCGACGATTACTGGCGGCCGCTGCTCGACCTGCTGGAGCAGATGCGGGCCGAAGGTTTCATCCGTAAAGGGCTGGAGCCGGCGTTTCACGTGCTGTCGGATGCAGAAGCCGTCGTACCGTTCCTGCTGGCGCATGGCTCAAGCGAAGCTGTCAGCACGGTGGATCACTTGGCGTAAACCGGATCTGCTTGTCCTCAGCGTCACTCTGACTATTTGCAAGAGCAGTCGCAAACCGCTCAGCGGAACCGCATCATGGTCGCCTTACTTTCCGTCGTCGAAGAGAACATCGACCCGAAGCTGCGCAATGTGCTGCACTCCATCGTTCTGGTGGGCGGCATCGCAGCGTTGACCGCGCTGTGTGCGTATCTGCTGTTCGGCGGCGCCGGCGTGGTGTGGACCTTTGTGTCAGTCGCGCTGATCCTGATGCTCGGCCCACGCGTTGCGCCCGAAGCCATCATGCGCATGTATCATGCCCGGCAGGTCCCGCCAGAACAAGGTGGGACCATCATGCGCATTGTTTTCGCGCTCGCCCGCCGCGCGGGGTTGGAGGCGCAGCCCAAGGTCTATGTGATCCCTTCAAACATGATGAACGCGTTTGCGACAGGGCGTCGCGATCACGCCTTCATCGGTGTGACGACCGGACTGCTGAACCGGTTGACGACTCGAGAGCTTGCCGGTGTGCTGGCGCACGAGATCAGCCATGTCCGTAATGGCGATCTATGGATCATGGGCGTTGCCGACATCCTCAGCCGGTTGACACTGTTCATGAGTTACCTCGCGGTATTCCTCGTCGCGGTCAATCTGCCCCTGGTCCTGATGGGCGAGGCGCATATTCCCTGGGCGCCCGTGATCCTGCTGTATTTCGCGCCGACGATCTCCGCGGTGCTGCAGCTCGCTTTGTCAAGGGCGCGCGAGTATGACGCCGATCTGGAAGGCGCGCGGCTCTCGGGCGATCCGGATGGTCTGGCCTCTGCGCTGTTGAAATTGGAGCGGTATCAGGGACAGTTCTGGGAAAACATCTTCATGCCCGGTCGCAAGAACCCGGCGCCCTCGCTCCTGCGTTCGCACCCGAGGACGGAGGATCGGGTTGCCCGCCTGCGCGAGCTGGACGAGCGCACTCTTGACCCGCTCCCGCTGCCGAGCAGTCCGTTCGAGCAGCTCGCCGAAATGGGCCGCTTTTTCACGCGCCCGCGCTATCATTGGATCAGCGGCCTGTGGTATTAAGCAGCCCCCGAGCCACAATTTAAAGAGGGCGGCTTATGCCCGATACGGCCGACCGAGCGACGCTTCCCGGGGCGCTGTTCACCGATCTCTACGAACTCACGATGATGCAGTCCTATTTTGACCGGGACATGCATGATCGCGCGGCATTCTCGCTGTTCGTGCGGGAGTTGCCGAACCAGCGCAACTATCTGCTATCCGCCGGGCTGGATAATGTTCTCACCTATCTGGAGAACCTGCGCTTCACCGATGCGGACATTGCCTATCTCCGCGAACTCGACAAGTTCACGCCGGACTTTCTCGACTGGCTGAAGGGCTTTCGCTTCACCGGCGATGTATATGCGGTAGCCGAAGGCACCCCGGTCTTCGAGAATGAACCGCTGCTGGAGATCGAAGCGCCGATCGCGCAAGCGCAGCTCGTGGAAACGGCGGTGATGAACTGCGTTCATCTTCAGACGCTGCTGGCGAGCAAGGCGGCGCGGGTAGTTGAGGCGGCGCAGGGCCGGGCGGTCGTCGATTTCGGCGCGCGGCGCATCCATGGGCGCGATGCGGCGAACCAGGCGGCCCGCGCCTTTCACATCGCGGGGGTCAAGGCGACGTCCAATGTCGAGGCGGGCCGGGAATATGGCATCGAGGTCTCCGGCACGATGGCGCACAGCTATATCGAAGCCTTCGCCAACGAAGCCGAAGCGTTCGCCGCGTTCACGCGCAGCTATCCGGAGACGGTGTTGCTGGTCGACACCTACGACACCTTGCAAGGCGTGCAGAACGTCATCGACCTGGCGCGCAGGCTCGGCAACGACTTCAGGGTGCGTGCGATCCGGCTCGACAGCGGCGATCTGCTGGCGTTGAGCCGCAAAGCCCGCGCCATGCTGGACGAGGCTGGGCTGCAAGATGTCGGCATATTCGCCAGCGGCGGACTCGATGAATACAAGATTGCCGAGCTTTTGGCCGCTGGTGCGCCGATCGACGGGTTCGGCGTCGGCACAGCTATGGGGGTGTCGCAGGATGCACCGTCCCTGGAGATCGCCTACAAGCTCACAGCCTATGCCGGGAAGGGCCGTCTCAAGCTGTCGACCGGCAAGGCATCTTTCCCCGGACTGAAGCAGGTGTTCCGCCACGAGTCCCCGGACGGGCACGCGCTGCGCGATACACTCGGGCTGCACGGCGAAAAACTGGATGGGCGGCCGCTGTCCGAATGCGTGATGCGCGACGGCAAGCGGCTGAAGGCTGCGCCATCGCTGGACGTGCTCCGCGCCTATGCCGCCGAGCAGATCGCGGCGCTGCCCGACCACGTTCGGGCCATCGCGCCGGCCACGCCGCCTTATCCCGTCAAGATCAGCACGGCGCTTGAAAGCTACACCAAGGAGGTCCGCGCATATCTGAAGGGGCTGGCGCGCCAGACCTCTGGTATCAGCTCTCGATCTTGACGCCGGCCTTGCGCATCTCCTCGATCGCCTCCGCGCCGCCTTCAGGCGTGACCGGTAAGGTCGCGTCGGGCAGCACATGCGCCTCGAAGCCGGCTCCCGCCGCGTCAATCGCACTTGCCTTCACGCAGACATCCTGCGCCAGCCCGCCAATCCACACGCGCTTCACGCCGCGGCGTTTCAGGTCCTCGGCCAGCCCGGTTTCGTCGAAGGCGGAATACTGGTCTTTGTCGAAGCGCGTGCCCTTGGTCACCACGAACGCCCCATCGAGCTTCAGGTCGCTGTGAAACGCCGCACCCTCGGTATCCTGCACGCAATGCGGCGGCCAAGGCCCGCCCTGCGGCGCAAAGCTGAGATGGTTCGCCGGGTGCCAGTCGCGGGACGCGTAGACCGGTACGCCCGATTCCCTGGCCGCCGCGATCCACTTGTTCAGCGGCGGGATCACCTTGTCGCCCTCGGGGATCGCCAGCGCGCCGCCGGGGCAGAAGTCGTTCTGCACGTCGATTACCAGCAGGGCATCGCCGTCCCGCAGTGTTTCGCGCGGATCAATCATCGCTCCCACTCCTTTCGCTGCGTTCCGGCCCGCGCAGATCGGGCAAGCCGAACGCGGCCAGCGCCATCGCCACCCAGCCGAAGATCAGCATCAGCCCGCCCAGCGGCGGCAGCGGCAGGTTGATCGACACGCCGGAGACGGTTTGCAAATACAGCACCCCGGAAAATAGCGCGACACCTGCAATGAACGCCGCGCCCGCGATCTGAGTCAGCCAGCTGCTGCCGATGTTCCGCTGCGCATCGAGCGAGGCCAGCCAGGCCACGGCAAGCAACGCGGGCACATGCATGATGTGGTAGCGTAGCGCGGTGTCGAAAACACGCTTGGCCTCAGGCGGATAACCGAGCAAGGCATGCGCCCCGACCGAACCGGCGAGCACGCCGAGCATGCCCAGCGTGGCGGCGGCAAAGACCCAGAACCTGTACGACATCCGCCCCCCCTTGCGCGACTCTATTCCCATGGTCGCATTCTCGAACCGCAAAACCGGTGTCCACTTTTGCTGAGAATGCTCCTTAGTGCGCCACGACATTCTCGCGCATCAGCTTGTAGGTGATCGAGTCAATCAGCGCCTCGAACGATGCGTCGACTATATTCGGCGAGACGCCGACCGTGAACCAGCGATCGCGCGTGCGCGTGTCCAGCGTTTCGATCAGGACGCGGGTGATGGCGTCGGTGCCGCCAGTAAGGATACGCACCTTGTAGTCCACCAGCTCCAGCTCTTCGGTGTATTTCTGATACGCGCCGAGATCCTTGCGCAGCGCGCAGTCCAGCGCGTGCACCGGGCCGTTCCCCTCGCCGACCGACAGCACCGCGTGGCCGTTGACGCGCACCTTCACCGTGGCTTCGGACACCGTGACCAGATCGCCATTGGCGTTATGTCGGCGCTCGACCATGACACGGAACCGTTCGACATCGAAATAGCTGGGCACGTTGCTCAGGTGCCGCCGCGCCATCAGCTCGAAGGAGGCATCCGCGCCCTCATAACTGTAGCCGAGCGATTCGCGGCGCTTGAGTTCTTCCAAGAGCGTGCGCACCCGTGGGTCATCCGGCGCAGCGGGGATGCCGACACGCTCCAGCTCCGCGAGGATGTTCGAGCGCCCGGCCTGATCCGAGACCAGCAGCTTGCGGGCGTTGCCCACGGCTTCCGGCGGGACATGTTCGTATGTGCGCGGATCCTTTTGCACGGCGGAAACGTGGATGCCGCCCTTATGCGCGAAGGCGGAAGCGCCGACATAGGGTGCAGCGCGCGCCGGCGATTGGTTGAGCGCCTCGTCGAGATAGCGCGAGACGTGGGTAAGCGTCTGGAGCCGCTCTGGCGTCACGCCCGTCGTAAAGCGGCTGCGATACGGTTCCTTCAGCGCCAGCGTCGGGATGATCGAGGTGAGGTTGGCGTTACCGCAGCGTTCACCTAGCCCGTTCAGCGTGCCCTGCACCTGCCGGGCGCCGCCAGCAACGCCGGCGAAGGTGTTAGCGACGCCGTTTTCGGTGTCGTTGTGGGTGTGAATGCCGAGGCGCGCGCCGGGAAGCTCGCGGGCCACATCGCGCACGATCTCCTCGACCTCGTGGGGCAGCGCGCCGCCATTGGTGTCGCACAGCACGATCCACGACGCGCCGGCATCATGGGCCGCGCAGGCGCAGGCGAGGGCATAATCGCGGTTGGATTTGTAGCCGTCGAAAAAGTGCTCGCAGTCGATCAGCGCCTCTTGCCCGTTTGCCATGATCGCTGCGGTCGATTCCGCGATCGCCTGCAGGTTTTCGTCGTTGCTGATACCGAGTGCGAGTTCAACGTGATAGTCCCAGGACTTCGCCACCAGGCAGATCGCTGGCGCGCCCGATTGCAGCAACCCCGCGAAGCCGGGGTCGTTGGAGACGGAACGCCCGGCGCGCTTGGTCATGCCAAAGGCAACGAGTTTGGCGTTCGGGAGCTCTGGTGGGCTCTCAAAGAACGCCGTGTCCGTGGGGTTCGCGCCGGGATAGCCGCCCTCGATGTAGTCGATGCCCAGCGTGTCCAGCCGCTCGGCGATCAGCCGCTTGTCCTCGGTGGAGAAATCCACGCCCAGCGTTTGCGCGCCATCGCGCAGCGTCGTGTCGAACAGATAGAGCCGCTCGTGCCCGTTTGCCGCTGTGGTCATTGTCTTGCCCGTCCCGGTTTTGGTGCGTTGCCCTTAGCCATGGGAAATCCCCGAAAGATTGAGCCCGATGATTCCGGCAACGATCATCGCGATGGAGGCGATCTTCAGCGCGCTGACAGAATCGCCGAAGAACACCACGCCGACGATCGCGACGACCGTGACGCCAAGCCCGGCCCAAATCGCGTACGCCACGCTCAGGTCGAAATGGCGCAGCGCGAAGCCGAGCAGCGCGAAGCTCGCGACATAGGAGGCGATGACCAGCGCCAGCACAGCATAGATGATCCGGTCGGGCTGAAACGCGTGCTTGAGGAAGGATGTGCCCAGCACTTCGAACAGGATCGAGCTAAGCAGGATCAGCCAATGCATTATAGGCACCCGCCTGTGGTTTGGGTTGTCATCGGGCGATCTCCCATGTGGTCGTGATCTCGCCGGTTTCGGGGTCGCGGCTGTCCTTGAGCTGGATGCCCATTGCGGAAAGTTCGTCGCGAATGCGGTCGGCCTCGGCGAAGTTCTTGGCCTTGCGCGCCTCGGAGCGCGCGTCGATCATCTCGTCGATCTGCGCGTGGTCGATACGTTCCTCGGCGAGGTGCTTCGCCGCTTGATACGCCTCCACTTCGACGCCGATCAGGCGGAGATTGGCTGCCAGCTGCCGCGCGGCCGTTGCATCGCGCTTCGCCGCGTCGAGCAGCGCGTTCAGCGTGGCGATGGCCTTCGGCGTATTGAGATCGTCGCACAGCGCGGCAACAAATTCCTCGCCGGGGGACGTCTCGTCGTCGATCTGTGCGTGCGCCTTCGCCTTCCCCAAGAAAGCATCCGCTTCCTCCAGCTTCTGGACGGTCCAGTCGATCGGCTGGCGATACTGCGTCGAGAGCATGGCCAGCCTGATGGCAGGGCCGGGCCAACGGACATCGTGCCACCCCTCAAACAGCTCGCGCACGGTGATGAAGTTGCCCAGGCTCTTGGACATCTTCTCGCCCTCGACCATCAGGTAGCCGTTATGCATCCAGAAATTGGCCATCACGTCGGTGTCGTGGGCGCAGCAGCTTTGCGCGCGCTCGTTCTCGTGGTGCGGAAATTGCAGGTCGATGCCTCCGCCATGGATATCGAACACCTCGCCCAGATGCCGCGCGGCCATTGCCGAGCACTCGATGTGCCAGCCGGGCCGGCCCTTCGCCGCGATGCCGCAGGGGCTGTCCCAGCCCGGTTCGCCCTCCTTTGACGGCTTCCACAGCACGAAATCCATCGGATCGCGCTTATACGGCGCAACCTCGACGCGCGCGCCGGCTTGCATCTCGTCCAGCGGGCGGCGCGACAGGCTGCCGTAGTCCGGGCGCGAGGACACATCGAACAGCACATGGTCCTCGGCGACATAGGCGCAGCCGGTCTCGACCAGCCGCTCGATCATCGCGGTCATGTCCTCGATGTGCTCGGTCGCGCGCGGCTCGACATCCGGGCGCAGGCAGCCCAGCGCGGCCATGTCGGCGTGGAATTGCGCGGTCGTGCGCTCGGTCAAGTCGCGGATCGGGACGCCTTCTTCGGCCGCGCGCGCGTTGATCTTGTCATCGACGTCGGTGATGTTGCGCACGTATTTGACACCATCAGGCCCGTAGAGGTGCCGCAGCAGCCGGTAGAGCACATCGAACACGATCACCGGGCGGGCGTTGCCGATATGCGCGAAATCGTAGACCGTCGGACCGCAGACATACATGCGCACACCTCGCGCCGGATCGAGCGGCGCGAACGGTTCTTTCTGGCGGGTGCGGGTATTGTAAAGCCTCAAACTCACGTGTCGCCCTTCCCGGCTGGCGGGCGGTGCGTCTGGTTTTTGTGATGAGGCAAAAGACGGCCGCGCGCCAGCTCGTTATGTTAGCTCGCGATAATAATGCAGCAGATGTGCGCCAGCGCGGTCATGGCGGTGGTGTTGCAGGTTTTGCCCGCCGGGTCAAGCGTTGCGAACCGCGAGGCGTGTTCCCGTGCGCACGCCGGAAATGTGGAAAGGTGGCAGCGCTGACATAGTGTTAGCAAGCAGCTATGAAAATCGGTACTCTCTGGCAATGCAATCCGTGGACCGTTCGACAGCAATGCAGCGACAGGAGAAGCGAACCCGGCCGCCCTCAAAGCTCGACCATGCCGGGCGTCCGAAGCGGAGATGGCTGGCGTCCGCGACCATCCTCGTTGCGGCCGTCGCGCTGCTGGCGGTGGCGCCGGCAGGCACGGTCCGGGCGCAGTCGTTGTTTGATTGGGAGCGTGACAACCGGGACAGCCAATTCCGACGACAGGAGGCCGAGCGGCGCTCCCGCTCCCAGCGGCGGGCGGATTACTGCCGTCGCCTGGAACAGCGCCTTGTGAGCGAATGGCGGCGCAACAATCAGACGCGCGGCGAGCTTCCAGAACTCCGTGAGCAGCTTCGCGAGGCCGAAAATCAATTCCGCACGGCGCAGGCCAAAGCCGAGAACCGTAACTGCTATGAAGAGACATTCTTTTTTGGCCGCTCGCTGCGCCGCACGGAGCAATGCGTAGCGTTGGACCGCGAGGTCCTTAAGGCGCGCCGCCAGGTCACGAACCTGCGCCAACGGATTGACCGCATTTCACAGTCTGGATCTGCGCAAAGCCAGCAAGACGCGTTGATCGCCGAGCTTGCTCGGTATGGTTGCGGCGAGGACTATGAACGCCAGTACGAAGCGCAGCGTCCGACCTTCTTCTCGTTTTTTGACGATCGCGACCGGAGCTCTGGCCAGCCGCGGCAGCAGCGGCGCTCGCCATCGGACCTGCCTTTCGCGACGTATCGGACAATGTGTGTGCGCCAGTGCGACGGTTTCTACTTTCCGGTAAGCTTTTCGACATTGCCCAGCCAGTTTTCCGCTGACGAAGAGCAATGCAGCGAGCGCTGCGCTGCGCCAACAGCGCTGTTCGTCTACCGCAACCCCGGTGAGAGCGTGGAGCAAATGGTCTCGCTCGGAGGCGTTCCATACAGCGAGATCAGAAATGCCTGGTTATATCGCGATAAATTCATCGAAGGATGTTCCTGCGACGAGACGGAATACTCCCAAGCGGATATCGCCAAGTCGATGGCGGCGCTAGAAGAGCAAATGCCCTCTGGCGCGCCCGAACAAGCGGATGACGCATCACCAGACGATGCGGAGGCCGACGCAGACGCGAAGGCCGCGCGTGACCTTGCGGGACAGGACGAACTGATCATTCGCGACGTGCCGGAAGACGAAAGCTTCGACCCTCGCCGCCGCTAACCCCCTACAGAAGCACGGTCAAGCCCCGCCAGGCGAAGAAAACACAGAATTCAACAAGAATATCTGCCGAAACTCTGCGTGCCTGGCGTTTTTACGCCACTTTTTCCGGCACACCATTCGGCTAGTCCACGTCATCTTGTTGCGAATGCTATGTCTGCGAGTGTGCGTAAAAATAAAGTATTTCTAGACGGAATCTCTCTGCGCCCCGTCGAAATCGATGATATTGCCGCTATCCGCTATGTTCATTCTGCGGCGACGCGCGCATGCGCGGTTCAATATCTTGCGGATGACGACATCGAAACGCTGACGACCGCCATCAATCAGGAGAAATACATCCACGCCATTGTTGACGGCGTACTGACCGGGGCGTGGGTCGATCGGGAACTCGTCGGCACGGTGGGCTGGAAGCCGGCCGGCGCAGCCCCGAATGTCGCGCGTGTGCAGATGCTGTTTGTCTGGCCGCTCTTCTCGGGCGCGGGGATCGGGCGGCTGCTGGTGGCACACGCCGAAGCGCAGGCGCATGCGGCCGGCTATCGGAGCGCGCGGGTGCGCACCACAACGCAGCAGGCGCCGTTCTTCAAGCGGCTGGGATACGCCATCACCGGACAAAGCGCGGTTCGCACCGGCGGCAACGGACGCTTGCCGATCACCTATCTTCGTAAGGACGAGATATGCCCGGCGTTCCCAATTACCGAAAGCGCCTGGGCAGATGGCGGCCGCCGCTACCACCACTGATTT
>CAYXPZ010000011.1:0-43701 GCA_964466965.1 uncultured Hyphomicrobiaceae bacterium | reverse complement strand
GGACAATCCCGGCATCTCGGTGAAGCTCTCGGCGCTGCACGCGCGCTATGAATACGCGCAAAAGGACCGGGTGATGCGCGAGCTGGCGCCGCGGCTAATGTCGCTGGCGCTCTTGGCGAAAAGCGCGAATATGGGCTTCAATATCGACGCCGAGGAAGCCGACCGGCTCGACATGTCGCTAGACATCATCGAGCAGGTGATGAGCGATCCGGCCACCAAGGGCTGGGACGGCTTCGGGGTCGTCGTGCAGGCCTATGGCCGGCGCGCGCCCATCGTGCTCGACTGGCTGCATGCCTTAGCCGAACGCGAGAACCGGCGCATCATGGTCCGGCTGGTCAAGGGCGCTTACTGGGATACCGAGATCAAGCACGCCCAGGTCACCGGCGTGGACAGCTTCCCAGTGCTTACGCGCAAGGCCAGCACGGATGTCTGCTTTATCGCCTGCGCACGGCAGCTTCTGGGCATGACCGACCGCGTCTATCCACAGTTCGCCACGCACAATGCGCACACGGCAATGGCCATTCTCGATATGGCGCGGGAGATCGGCGCCGGGACGGAAGCCTTCGAGTTCCAGCGGCTGCACGGCATGGGCGAAGCGCTGCACAGCATGATCAAGGGTGATCATGACACACGCTGCCGCATCTATGCGCCGGTGGGCGCGCATCGCGATCTGCTGGCATATTTGGTGCGAAGGCTGCTGGAGAACGGCGCGAACTCGTCCTTCGTCAACCAGATCGTGGATGAGGACGTGCCGCCCGAGGATGTCGCGCGCGATCCGTTCACGACGCTGGAGCGGCTGAACGACAGCCTGGCGAATCCGGCCGTTGTCCCTGCGCCGGAGATCTTCGCACCGCACAGGCGCAATTCGCGCGGCTGGGACCTGACTGATCCGATGACGGTCGGCGCACTGCAGGAGAAGATGGCGGCGTTCCGCGCGCATGAATGGCACAGCGCACCGCTTCTCGCACGGCAAGCGCCGCCGCCCAAACCGGCGCGCACCGTGGTCAATCCCGCCGTGCCCATCGATGAACCGGGCAAGGTGGAGGACGCTACGCCTGAGCATGCGCGCCTCGCGCTCGACGCAGCGGAGGACGCGGCAGCGCGCTGGTCGGCCGAGCCAGTCGAAAAGCGCGCAAAAGCGCTGGAGGCGATCTCGGACGCCTATGAGCAGAACGCCGCGGAGCTGTTCGCCATTGCCGGCCGCGAGGCGGGCAAGACGCTGGCGGACGGGGTGGCCGAGGTGCGCGAGGCGGTTGATTTCCTGCGCTATTACGCCGCCGAAGCCCGCCGGCTGGCCACCGACGCGCCGCTGAAAGGGCGCGGCGTGTTCGTGTGCATCTCGCCGTGGAACTTCCCGCTAGCGATCTTCACCGGGCAGATCGCTGCCGCGCTTGCCGCCGGCAACGCCGTGATTGCCAAACCCGCCGAGCAGACCTCGCTGATGGCCACGCGCGCGGTCACGCTGATGCACGAGCACGGCATCCCGCGCGACGCGCTCCAGCTGCTGCCGGGCGACGGCGCCGAGCTTGGTGGTGCGCTGCTGTCCGATCGGCGCGTGTCGGGCGTCTGTTTCACCGGCTCGACGGACACCGCCAAGATCATTGACCGCACCATTGCGGAAAACTGCGCGCCCGGCACGCCGCTGATCGCCGAGACCGGCGGGCTGAACGCGATGATCCTCGACTCGACCGCCCTACCAGAACAGGCTGTGCGCGATGTCGTGCAGTCAGCGTTCCAGAGTGCGGGCCAACGCTGCTCATCGCTGCGCTGCCTCTACATTCAGGAGGACGTGTTCGACCGCACGGTAAAGATGCTTTCCGGCGCGATGGACGAATTGCGCGTTGGCGACCCCTGGAACCTGTCGACCGATGTCGGTCCAGTCATCGACGCCGATGCCCAGCGCGATATCGCCGATTATTGCGCGAAAATGGAAGCAGGCGGGCGGTTGGTCAAAAAGATCGCAGTGCCGTTCGACGGCCGGTTCGTCGCGCCGTCGGTATTCCGCGTCTCCGGCATCGAGGAGCTGGAGCGCGAGGTGTTCGGCCCGGTCCTGCATGTCGCGCCGTTCAAAGCCGAAGACCTCAACAGGATCGTCAACAATATCAATGCAAGCGGCTACGGGCTGACAGCGGGCCTGCACACCCGCATCGACCGGCGCGTGCAGGAGGTCGTCGACCGCCTGGAAGTCGGCAACATTTATGTGAACCGCAACCAGATCGGCTCGATCGTCGGCTCGCAGCCCTTTGGCGGCGAGAAATGCTCCGGCACCGGGCCGAAGGCCGGCGGACCACACTACCTGATGAGTTTCTGCAAACCGTCGCATGCGCCGGCGCATGCGACGACGCATGTCCAGGGCCCCGCGCTGGCCAGGGAGGACATCGAGCGCGCGCTGGTTGACGCGGCGGCTCACCAACCAGCGTGGGAGGTCCGCCAGGATCGTATAGAGGTGCTGGAGCAGGCATTAGCCGATGCGCCCGCCCTGGCGCGCGAAGGGCTGGAGGCCGCAAAGGCAATCCCGCATGAATTTGTGCTGCCCGGCCCGACCGGCGAGAGTAACCGCATGACCTTGCATCCACGCGGGACCATGCTCTGCCTTGGCCCCGATGCGCAGACCGGGCTGGCCCAGGCTGTTCAAGCCCTCGCCTTCGGAAACGCGGTGGTGATCGCTTGTGCAGAGTTACCCGACATCGCCACGCTGACGAAACAGGGTGCGCCGATCGTGACGCGCGCCGGCGGCATCGCGCCGGACTGGCTCGCCGACCTCGACGGTATTGCAGGGGTCGCCTGCGCCGGCGAGGAAACGGCGCTATGCGCCCTTCGGCGTGCGCTTGCCCGGCGCGACGGATCGATCCTCTCGCTCATCACCGAGGTGATCCGGCCGGATCGCTATTTTCACGAGCGCCACCTCTGCGTTGACACCACCGCTGCCGGCGGGAACGCCGCACTGCTCGCCCAAAGCGACTAAACGCCAAGACTTGCGCGCTTGCCTGCAAGCGGCTAGCACACCTCCATGACAAATTGCCCGCAGAAGGCAGCGGCCCGGCACCATCCGGGCCACCGGGTCAAACACACCAGCGAGGAAACACCCCATGGCGACATTCAATCTGCTGCTGCTGCCAGGCGACGGCATTGGCCCGGAGGTCATGAACGAGGTCAAGCGCGTGGTGCAGTGGTTCAATAGCCACGACAGCATCACGTTCAATCTCGACGAAGATCTTGTTGGCGGCTGCGCTTATGACGAATACGGCGAAGCGATATCCGAGGCGGCAATGGACCGGGCGATCGCAGCGGACGCGGTGATGCTGGGGGCAGTCGGCGGCCCGAAATGGGACGGGGTGCCTTACGACAAGCGCCCCGAGGCCGGGCTGTTGCGGCTGCGCAAGGATATGGGCCTGTTCGCCAACCTGCGCCCGGCGATTTGCTATCCCGCGCTGGCCGATGCCTCCACGCTCAAGCGCGAGGCGGTCGAGGGGCTCGATATCATGATCGTGCGCGAACTCACCGGCGGCGTCTATTTCGGCGAGCCGAAGGAAATCGTGACGCTGGAGGACGGGCAGCAGCGCGGCGTCGACACCCAACTTTACACCTCAGGCGAGATCGAGCGCATTGCCCGCGTCGCCTTCGAGTTGGCGCGCAAACGCGGCAACCGCGTTGCCTCTGCGGACAAGCGTAACGTAATGCGAACCGGGGTGCTCTGGAACGAGGTCGTCAGCCGGGTCCATCAGGACAGTTTCTCGGATGTCGAACTGACCCACATTCTAGCTGATAACTGCGCGATGCAACTTGTTCGCTGGCCGAAACAATTTGATGTCATTGTGACAGATAACCTATTCGGTGATATGCTCTCAGACGAGGCAGCAATGCTGACCGGTTCTCTTGGCATGCTGCCATCGGCCTCGCTCGGCGAGGCGCAGGTGTCAGGGCGCAAGCGCGCGATGTACGAGCCGGTGCACGGCAGCGCACCGGATATCGCCGGCAAGGGTATTGCAAACCCGATCGCCATGTTGGCGAGTTTCGCAATGGCGCTGCGCTACTCGTTCGATCTTGGCGCGCAGGCTGACATGCTGGAGAAGGCAATCACGTCGGTGCTCGATCAGGGGCTAAGGACCGGCGACATCATGCAGGAGGGAATGAGCCGGGTCGGAACAGACGAAATGGGCAAAGCAATCGTCGCCGCGATGGACGCGCAGAGCGGTTGACATGCCGGCACACCGGGTACAGGCCGTCGGCCCAACTGCGAATCGTGGAAAAATGGCGCTTTTGCTGGATACCCGGTCGCGTCGGCATGGCCCAATGCGATGGCATTGTGCCATCCTTGGACGGAAGAATGCGGTACAGGCTGGATCAGGGGGTAATGATCTTGCACCACACGGTGTGATGCCGGAACGTGGCGCTGGGCCGAGGACATTAGTGGGGTTATGACAGATCATTTCAGTATAATCGGATTTCAGGCGGGTTCGGCAGAAGAACTTGCCAGCTTGATCGGAAAACTGCCGGAAGACCGCGCGGAATCGCTCGAGTGCCGGCCCGGCTATTATTATCGATGGCATACCGATGTCGGGTCGGAACTGTGGATCCACATGCAGAAACGCCGTAACGAGGCGGTTGACGACGACGATGGTCCGCCCGGGGATACGCTATCGATCGTCGGCGTGACGCCGTTTTTCGCCGGCGCAGGCCGCGTTCCGATCCGCGCGGTCGCAATCAAGCGCCGTCCGGAAGACAACGCGTTCGAGGGTGCGATTTTCGCCGAGGTCGAGCCGGGCGAAGAACTGCATGATTGCACAACAGTCGCCCTCTTCGACGTCGTTGATTTCGCCTGCCTGGCGAACCGTGTGGCCCCCTTCAACGCCGATGCGCAAGTCACCGCGTTCGCACATGACATCGCGGCGTTTGCTGATGCCGCTGCGTTTGAGGCTGCCCAGGACGGACAAGAGGTCCGTTTCGCGCCAAAGTCATTCTTTGCGAGCGGCCTGTTCATGCCGACCGAAGGCGAAAACGACCAGCCGGTGTTTCATGATCCCGACCAACCGGGTTTCAACGCGCCGTCGCGCGCCTTCCTGTGCGGCGAAGTCATTCGCTCGGAAATCCGCACCAATCCGGTCACGGCGCAAAACTTCTGCTGGGCATTGGTGGAGACTTTGGGCGGTACAGTAGATGTCGTCGCGCTTGAATCGCAGATGGAGGGACAAAGCGGCGCGCTGTCCCCCGGCATGATCGTCCAGGGCGAATTCTGGCTCTGCGGCCGGCTGCTGAGCGATAGCTAAAGTGCGATGATCCCAACCGCAGCCGCGCCGGCGACCACGGCAAGCGGGGGGGCTTTCCACACATGCAGGGCGACGAACGCCGCGACGGCCAGCGCCATCGTCTTGGCGTTGGTGATGCCTTCGACGAACACCGGGTCGTAGAGCGCAGCTGCCAGCAATCCGACAACCGCTGCGTTGATTCCCGCCAGAATGCGCCGCGCCAGCGCCCATTGCCGCAAAGCACTCCAGAACGGAAGCGTGCCGAGCACCAGGAGCGCGCCCGGCAGGAAGATCGCCACGAGCGCGACCGCGGCCCCGACCACCGGCACCGCCGCAGCCTCCGCCCCCAGATAGGCTGAGAAAGCAAACAGCGGCCCGGGAAGCGCCTGCGCCGCGCCGTAGCCGGCCAGGAACACATCACGATCCACCAGACCGGGATCGACCACCTGCGCCTGCAACAGCGGTAGCACGACATGCCCGCCGCCGAACACCAGCGCGCCGGCGCTGTAGAAGCGGGCAAACAGGTCGGCCAGCCCGCCACCATAGGCCACCGCGAAGGGCAGCCCGATCAGCAGCGCGAAGAAAACCAGCAGACACATCACCGAAACGAAACGCGGTACCCGGGCAAGCGGCGCAGTTTCCGTCGGCGCCGGCGTTTCCAGCCCGCGCAGCGCCACCAGCCCGAGCAGCGCCCCGGCCCCGATCATGACGATTTGCCCCCACTCAATCGGTAACAGCAGCGCCCCGATCATGCCCGCCACGGCGATCGTCGCGCGCCGTTCATCTGGTGCCAGGTTGCGGGCCATGCCCATCAGCGCATCGGCCACGACCGCCGCGGCAACGGCCTTGAGCGCGACAATCCAGCCCGCCTGCGTATCCACCTGAAACGCCGTCAGCCCCAGCGCCAGCGCGAACATCAACAGCGCTGAGGGCAGCGTGAACGCCGCCCACGCCGCCAGCATCCCACCATAGCCCGCGCGCATCAGCCCCAGCGCCATCCCGACCTGGCTCGACGCCGGGCCAGGCAGGAACTGACACAGCGCGACGAGATCGCCATAGGCTTCGTCCGTTATCCATTGGCGCTGCTTGACGAACGCCTCGCGGAAATAGCCCAGATGCGCGATCGGCCCGCCGAACGACACGCAGCCGAGCACGAAAAACGTACGGAACACCTCCCAGGGCGTCCCGGCGCGCGGCGCATCGCTCATGGCTTGTCCCTGCGCTGGCATGGCGAGGTCCTGAGACCGCGGCCTTGCATCGCCGCAAGACCGGACATACAACGTGATGGAAAGGGCTGCCGGTCCAGCCCGACGAAACGACGTCTGGAGAACAGCTTTGGGGTACAATATCGCAGTCGTCGGCGCCACTGGAAATGTGGGCCAGGAGATGCTCAACATTCTCGCGGAGCGCGAATTTCCCGCCGGAGAGGTGTTCGCCATCGCTTCGCGCCGCTCGCTGGGGCGGGAAGTGTCCTACGGCGACCGCACGATCAAGTGCCACGACTTGGAGCAATTCGACTTCTCGAAGTGCGATTTCGCGCTGATGTCGGCGGGCGGCGACGTGTCCAAGGAATGGTCGCCTAAGATCGCTGCGGCTGGGTGCGTGGTGATCGACAACTCCTCGGCCTGGCGGTACCACGAAGACGTCCCGCTGATCGTGCCGGAGGTGAACGCCGACGCGATCGCGGGGTTCAACAAGCGCAACATCATCGCCAACCCGAACTGCTCGACCGCGCAGCTTGTCGTCGCGCTGAAGCCGCTGCATGAGGCGGCGGGCATCAAGCGTGTGGTGGTCTCGACCTACCAGTCGGTCTCCGGCGCGGGCAAGGACGCGATGGACGAGCTATGGGACCAGACCAAGGGCATCTTCGTTACCGACGAGCCCGAGCCAGAGCACTTCACCAAGCAGATCGCCTTCAACTGCATCCCGCATATTGACCGATTCCTCGACGATGGCTCGACGCGTGAAGAATGGAAGATGGTCGCGGAGACCAAGAAGATCCTCGATCCGAAGATCAAGCTGACCGCCACCTGTGTGCGCGTGCCGGTGTTCGTCGGCCACGGCGAGGCGGTTAATATCGAATTCGAGCGGGAAATCACCGCGGACGAGGCGCGCGAGGTGCTGCGCGAGGCGCCGGGCATCCTCGTGGTGGACAAGCGCGAGGACGGCGGCTACGTCACGCCTGTCGAGTGCGTCGGCGATTATGCGACTTTCGTTTCGCGCATTCGCGAGGACTCGACGGTCGATAATGGGCTTGCCCTGTGGGTGGTTTCCGACAATTTGCGCAAGGGCGCGGCGCTCAACAGCGTGCAGATCGCCGAGGCGATGGTCAATCGCGGGCTCGTCAAGGCGCGCGAGACGGTCTAGCCAAAGCCTTCATTACGCGGGGCTCTTGTCATCCCGGATGCGCTGCAGCGCGAAGCGGTGCCGCGCTGATCCGGGATCGCGTTCGGTTTGCCGCCTTATGGGTCCCGTGTCTGCGCCCGCGTCATTTCATGCCGCGGCGCGCACGGGACGAAAGCGAATCTCGCAATGCTCTAAGCCCCCGCGCCGGACAGCGCCAGCCAGTCATTCTCGCTGATGACCTCGACGCCCAGCTCGCTCGCCTTTTTCAGCTTCGATCCCGCGCCCGGCCCCGCGACGACCAGATCGGTGTTGGCGGACACCGAACCCGTGACCTTCGCGCCGAGGCGCTCGGCCAGCGCCTTGGCCTCGTCGCGGGACATACGCTCCAGCTTGCCGGTGAAGACGATGGTCTTGCCGCTCACAGGCGACTCCTGAGCGGTCTGCGCGAAATCCTCGACCGTGACCTCGTCCGTGAGCGCGTCGACCACCTCCCGGTTATGGCTTTCGGCGAAGAACTCCACGATCGCCTCCGCCGCCGCCGGGCCGATCCCGTCGATGTTAACGAGGTTATGATAGGCGTCGCTGTTGCGGTCGCGCGCGGCCTCCATCGCCTTACGGAAGGCGGACCATGAGCCATAGCTGCGCGCCAGCATCCGCGCCGTTGTCTCCCCGATATGCCGGATGCCGAGCGCATAGATGAAACGGTCCAGCGAAATTTCGCGCCGCGCGTTGATCGACTCGAACAGATTGGCCGCCGACTTCTCGCCCCAGCCCTCCCATTCGCGGATCGGCCGGTTCGCCTTCGCGTCGCGCGTCTCCAGCGTGAAAATGTCCGCCGGGTTGTTTATCAGCCCTTCGGCGTGGAACAACTCGATGCGCTTGCCGCCCAGCCCCTCAATGTCGAATGCGGAGCGCGAGACGAAATGCTTGAGCCGCTGGAGAAGCTGCGCCTCGCAGATCAGCCCGCCGGTGCAGCGGCGCGCGGCCTCCGGCTTGCCCGTCGCCGGGTTGATCTCGCGCACCGCGTGCGAGCCGCAAATCGGGCATCGCTCCGGCATTTGATAGGGCGTGGCCCCATTGGGGCGCTTTTCCAGCAAGGGGCCGAGAATTTGCGGGATGACGTCGCCCGCGCGCTGGATAATCACCGTATCGCCAACGCGCACATCCTTGCGCGCGATCTCGTCCTCGTTGTGCAGCGTGGCGTTGCTGACCACGACCCCGCCCACCGTCACCGGCCGCAGCTTGGCCACCGGGGTGAGCGCGCCGGTGCGCCCAACCTGGATATCGATGTCTTCGAGGATCGTCGTCGCCTTTTCCGCCGGGAATTTGTGCGCGATCGCCCAGCGCGGGGCACGCGAGACGAAGCCCAGCCGCTCCTGCAGCGCCAGGCTGTCCACCTTGTAGACCACGCCGTCAATATCGTAGCCGAGCGTTGCGCGGCGCGTCTCGATATCGCGGTAGAAGTCCAGCAAATCTTCAGCATTCCGGCAGCGCGCCAAATGCGGACTGATCGGAAATCCCCATTCGGCGATCGCCTGGAGCACACCGAATTGGGTATCGGCGGGGAATTCGGCCACATCGCCCCAGCCCCAGGCGTAGAACTGTAAGGGGCGCGATGCCGTGATGGCGGAATCGAGTTGGCGGACCGAGCCGGCCGCGGCGTTTCGCGGATTGGCAAACGTTTTGCCGCCCGTCTCCGCCTGGCGTGCGTTCAGCGCCGCGAAATCGTCGTGCGACATGAACACTTCCCCGCGCACCTCGAATCGATCTGGAAACGACTTGACGCGCACGCGCTCGGGTATGCTGACAATCGTGCGGATATTCGCGGTCACGTCCTCGCCTTCGGTGCCGTCGCCGCGCGTGGCGGCGAAGGCGAGTTTGCCGCTCTCGTAAACGAGGCTCATCGACAAGCCGTCCAACTTCGGCTCGGCGGAAAACGCCACGTCGGCATCGCCAGCAAGCCCGAGGAACCGGCGAATGCGGTCGACGAACTCGTATATTTCCGCGTCGGCAAACGCGTTGCTGAGCGAGAGCATCGGCACGCGGTGGCGCACCTTCGCAAATTTCTCCGATGGCGGCGCGCCGACGCGCTGGGTCGGGCTGTCGGGCCGCACGAGATCGGGAAAGCGCGCCTCGATCACCTCCAGCCGTTGGCGCAGCGCGTCGTACTCGGCATCGGAGATGAGCGGCTGGTCCTCGACGTAATAGGCACGGTCATGCCGCACGATCTCGTTGATCAGCGCCGCGATCTCTTCGCCGGCCTGCTCGTGGGAAAGGTCTTCCGGCGGAATGTCGCTCACTGCGCTCACGCCGCGCTCCCGATCAGCCGTTTGGCTGCCGCGCGCGCCTCGTCCGTCACCTTCGCGCCGGCCAGCATCCGCGCGATTTCCTCGTGCCGGTCCGGCTCATCGAGCGCTGCAACGCGTGTGACCATCGTCTCGCCCTGCTCGCCCGGCGCCCGTTCCTTGCTGATGCGCATATGAGCTTGCGCGTGCGCGGCCACTTGCGGCGCGTGCGTCACGGCCAGCACTTGCACACCGTCCGCCAAACGCGCCAGCCTGTCGCCGATCGCCGCCGCCGTCGCGCCGCCGACCCCCGTGTCGATCTCGTCGAAGATCAATGTCGGCGCACTGCCGCGCTCCGCCAGCACGACCTTGAGCGCCAGAATGAAGCGCGACAGCTCGCCACCCGATGCGACCTTCATAATCGGGCCGGGTGCAGTTCCAGGGTTGGTCTGGACCTGAAAGCTGACGCGCTCCAACCCGTCCGGCCCGCCGTCCGCGATCGGCTCCAGAACGGTGGAAAAGCGCGCCTTCTCCAGTTTAAGCGGCGGCAACTCCTTTTGCACGGCCATGTCGAGCGCTTCGGCGGCGGCCCGGCGTTTCTCGCTCAGTTCGCCCGCTAGCTGGTGGTAATGATCGCGCGCCGCGTGGACTTCCCCACGCAAACGGGTCAAGGCCGCCTCGCCCTGCGCCAAATCGTCCAGCAGCTTTGTGAATTCAGCCTGCAGGTTCGGCAATTCATCGACCGTGACCCGGTGTTTGCGCGCCAGGGCGCGCAGCGCAAACAGTCGCTCTTCAATATGTTCCAGGTCGGCCTGAGAGAATGCGCCGTCCCGCAGCGCCGTCTCGATGGTATCGCGGGTCTCTCCGGCCTCGGCCAGCACCCGCTCCAGCCCCTCGATCACTGGCGCAAGCAGATCGGCGCCGCCGAACCGCTCCAGCCGGCGCAGCGCCGAACTCAGCCGCTCTTCCGCCCCGCCCGACCCCGACAAGCTTTCCAGCGCGGCGTTCAGTTCGTTGGCGATCTTCTCGGCGTTCATCATGGTCTGGCGCGCTTCGGCCAGGCGCTCCTCCTCGCCCGCCTCCGGGGCCAGCTGTTCCAGCTCATCCAGCGTATGGCGGAGATAGTCGGCGTTGTCGCGCGCCTGCGCAACAGCTGCCTCGCGCTCGGCCAACTCGCCCTCCAGCGCCCGGCAAGCGTCCCAGGCGCGTCGGACGGCCGCGGTATCAGCGGTCAGCCCCCCGTAACAATCCAGAAGCCGGCGATGGGTCGCCGCATCTGTCATCGCCCGGTCGTCGTGCTGGCCGTGGATTTCGACGAGCCGCGCGCCGGTTTGGCGCATGAACTGGACGCTTACAGGCTGGTCATTGATGAAGGCGCGGCTGCGGCCGTCGGCTTGCTGCACCCGGCGAAGGATGAGTTCGCTGCCCCCAGCTGTCCCTAGGGCGTTCTCCGCCAACCACTGGATGGAGTCATGCGACTCGGGCAGGTCAAACCGCGCGATCACTTGCCCGCGCGACGCCCCGGCGCGTACCAAGCTCGCCTCGCCGCGGCTGCCGAGCGCAAGCCCGAACGCATCGAGCAGGATGGATTTGCCCGCGCCCGTCTCACCGGTGAGCACGCTCAGTCCTGCTCCGAATTCGAGATCGAGCCTGTCGATAAGGACGATATTCTGAATCGAGAGGGCGGTCAGCATGACGCCGTTATATGATGATTCCCGCCCGTGTGTATCAGAGCGGACTGGCCTGCTGAACCTTCCGCCACTGACGGCTGATCCAGGAGCCGGAGTCCTCGCGCGGCTCTAGCCCATCGCTTTCGAGCAGAGCGTAGGCATCCGCATACCACTCGCTTTCCGGGAAGTTATGGCCGAGCACAGCAGCAGCCGTCTGCGCTTCGCTGGTGATGCCGAGCGCCATGTAGGCTTCCGTGAGCCGAGACAGCGCCTCTTCAACATGCTCGGTTTGCGGATATTTTTCAACAACGGTGCGGAAGCGATTGATGGCCGCGATATAATTCGCGCGCTCCAAGTAGTAGCGGCCAACTTGCATTTCCTTCGCTGCCAATAGATCGCGCGCGATCTTGAGCCGTTTGCGGGCCTGTGGCGCGTAGCGGCTGTCCGGATATCGGCGCACCAGCACGGTCAGTTCGTTCAGCGCCTGTTCTGTGTCCGATTGGTCGCGATCCGGGCCGTTCATCCGCTCAAAATAGGCCGACGCAATAATGTGCTGCGCAAGCGGCGCTTCGTCTGTGCCCGGGTGAAGCGTGAGGTAGCGCCGCGCAGACCCGACGGCCTGCTCCAAATTGCCCTGCTTCCAATTCGCGTATGCGTTCATCACGATCGACTGGCGGGCTTCCGGCGAGTACGGGTAATTGGCGTCCACTTGCTCGAACTTTTCAGCGGCTTCCTGCCACTCCTGCTCGCCGAGCAGTGCGTCGCCCTCGGCATACAGCTCACTCGCGCTTTTATCTTCGGCGGGCGCTTCATCCTCGCCGAACATGTTGCTCAGCGAGGTCGCGGCGCAGCCGCTCAGGAGCAGGGCGAAGACCGCGACGGCAAATAGCCGCGCCAAGCCGCCTATCGCATTCCTGCTAGTAAGCTTTTCGCCAACTGGCATTCGAGCAACCTTTCGTCGGGGGAGTCCCGCGCAATGAGAATGAGCCGCGCCTTTGACCAGTCATCCGCCTGGCGCGATTCTGTTGAAACGACGACTCGGGCATGGCTTCGAAAAAACACAGGGAATATGGTCATTTTGTGCGCCAAACCGCTGGGGCGAACAGTTTAACCGCCCACGCCAAGCCTGGCTGATGTCATCTCAACACCGGCAATGCCAGTCCGCGAACACTCAACACTCCGCGGGGTTTGGCGCATGCGGCGACCTGCCGCAGCCTTGACGATGGCGCGCGCATGCGCTCAAAACATGACCCAAGCTTTGAAACGACGCCTCGCACCGGACAATCATGACCAAAGAACTTTCACGCATTCAGCATCTCGCCTTGAGCAAGAGCGAGACCCCGATCCTTCTGCTGGAGGGGATTGCTGACACAGCTCTCGAAACGCTTACTGCAGCCGGCTACACCAACGTCACGCGCCTCAAGACCGCGCCAGAGGCTGACGAGCTTAAGGCGCGCCTCGAAGGCGTGCGTATGCTCGGGATACGCTCGCGCACACGGCTGACGGCGGACATCCTCGAAGCGGCGCCGCGCCTGATCGCGGTGGGGTGTTTTTCTGTCGGCACCAACCAGGTCGATCTCCCAGCCGCAGCAGCAGCCGGCATTCCTGTCTTCAACGCGCCATTTTCCAACACGCGTAGTGTTGCGGAGCTGACCATTGCGGAAATCGTGATGCTGTACCGGCGCACCCTTCCCCGGGCTATGGCCGCGCATCAGGGAAAATGGGACAAATCGGCGAAAGACAGCCACGAAATCCGCGGCCGAACGCTCGGTATCGTCGGTTATGGAAACATTGGCACGCAATTGGCCAACCTGGCCGAAGCAATGGGTATGAGCGTCATCTATCACGACCAGACCGACAAGCTGCGCCATGGCAATGTCGTCGCGGCAGAGCACTTGCTCGACCTGCTGGCCCGCTCCGATGTCGTCTCGCTTCATTTGCCGGAAACCCCGCAAACCAAGGGCATCATCGGCAAAAATGAAATCCGCGCCATGAAACCCGGCGCATTCCTGATCAATAACGCGCGCGGATCTCTGGTCGATCTCGATGCGCTGGCAGAGGCGCTACAGGACGGACACCTGCGCGGCGCGGCGATCGATGTGTTCCCGGTTGAGCCATCTTCGAACGCGGAGGAATTCGTCTCTCCGCTGCGCGGGCTGGACAACGTTATTCTGACGCCCCACGTCGGCGGATCGACAGAAGAGGCCCAGCAGCGTATCGGCGATGAGGTCGCCCGTAAGCTGATCGAGTATTCCGATGTCGGCTCAACCACGGGTGCGGTCAACTTTCCGCAAGTGCAGCTGCCCACCGCCGCCGCCGCGTCAAAACGGTTCATCCACATTCACCACAACATCCCGGGCATGATGCGCCGGCTCAACGACGCGTTCGGCGCACGTGGGGTAAACATCACGGCGCAATACCTTCAGACGGAAGGCGAGTTAGGCTATGTTGTGCTGGATGCCGAAGCCAGCGAAGATATCGCAGCGGACCTCCTTGAGCAGTTGCGCAGCCTTGAGGGAACCATCCGCTCCCGCATGGTCTACGGCCCGTCCTAGTGGTCCGATTCAGACATTTGCCTCCCGCCGCAGCATCCGCTCTAGCAAATGTCACATTCGCTTCACGAGGGGGACATCTCAGGGACTGCAGATGCCCGGAGCTCGTCGCGATCCTTTCACCTTTCGGTTCCAATCCCATGTGGCGGCGCGATAAATGGCTGACGGCGACGACACCAAGCGAGCTCTGGCAGACGCGCTGAACCGCGTCGCCTCGGAGATGCAGACGCTGCGCGATCTGCTGACCCCCAGCCCGTCGCGGAGCCAGGATGATGTCAAACAAACACTTGAGGGCATCAAGACTTCGTTGGACCAGATCAACGAGGAGATCAAAAACCTCTCAGATGACGAACAAGATGATCGGCCGGGCTGGTCGGGATGGATGAGAAGGAACAGGCGGAGGGCCGGCGCGGGCGCCGTATTGACGGCTGTGTTGCTGGCCGCCGCGATCTACTTCGCAGTGCCCTTGCTGCTGCCGCCGGAATTGACCGCGGATGAGCAGGCATGCGCCGACCAGATCCAGGGGCAAATCGCTTGGAACGACGACGGCAACACCCGGTGGGATCAGCGCTGGCTGAAAAGCCTGTGCCAGGGTGTGACCAAGCCAACGCAACCCGGACTGTGCTTCAGCACGATCCGGGAAATCCCGCTCCAGCGAGGCGCGGCCATTCAAGCGGACTGGAAGGATGCCGTCGCGCTCTGCACCGGGGCGGACAACGCCCAAGACCGCATTTCCTGTTACAGGGAAAAGACGGAAGACGGCGCGTATTTCCGCGACGCCATCGAGACGTGCAATGACCGGCCTCCCGAGGTCACCGCGCGCACCGCATGTCAAAGGCTGGTGCAAGGCAACATCTCGGTTAACAGGGTCATGGTCACGAACGAAGATGACGGGGGCGAAGAAGACGAGCAGCAGGCTGGGAAGCGCAAATTAGAAGGCGGCGACACGGTCTGGCGCCAAAGTCAACTCGAGCTATTGTGTGGGGAGACCACCCAGCCCACCCAGCCGCTACTGTGCTTCGACCGGTTATTCCATGGCCGAGGCCCTTGGAACAGCATCATCAACGACCAGTGGCACCGTGCGGCAGAACTGTGCTCCGGCACGGAAAGCGTTCAGGGAACAACACAGTGCGTGATCTCCCAGTTAGAAGAACTGGACGGCGAGGATAGCGGGTCCGGTCTGCTCATCACAAATTCGGGGGAGACGCCCACGCGACAGGACTCAAGCACGGAACCGCTGTTTAAAGCCGTGCTCCAGGCCTGCAATCCGCGCGATACCGACAACAGCATCGCCCAATGCAAACGCTACGTGCAACGCGACATTCCCTGGAGCGAAGAAGGCTATACGGAATGGCAGCCGGCGGTGCTTTCCAAGCTTTGCGGACAGACGCGCGCTTACCAGCAGCCTGGCCAATGTTTCTTGCGCGCCATGAACGGACGGATCGACGCTGCAGGAACGGTTTTGTCGAAGTGGGCCTATGCCGTTCAGCTTTGCGCCGGCACCAACAGCGCCGAAGCCCGCCTTCAATGCTATCAGCGCCAACGCGACGCTGGACGCGATAACCGCGCCGCCATTCAGGCTTGCCAAAATTTCGCAGAAGATTAAGGCGAAACACATCTAGGCGCGGCAGGCCCACACCAATGCCGGAAAGCGCGTCGTGGCCGAGGACCACCCCAAGGAGATACTGAACATGTTTCGGACCCTATCTGTGTTCGTGGCGTTGATTGCCCTGGCGGCAACGATAGCCACCGTTCAGGCGCAACCGCGCGGCGCATGGGAGGTGCTCGGCGAAAAGCGCACCCAGCCAGGCGTCGAGAGCCTGGTTATCGACGTTCCAGAACGCCGCGCCGGCCTTTTCGACGCCATCAAAGTTGCCGTGCGCGGCGGGAACGTTCTGCTGCTTGAAGTCGAGGTCACATTCGGTAACGGCGACCGGCAAGAGGTCGATGTCCGTTTCCCGCTCACCGCCGGCGCAGAAACCGGCCCGATCGATTTGCGCGGGCCGGCGCGGTTCATCCGCAAAATCAAGGTCCGCTACGGGGCTTTGGGATTTTTGGGCCGCCCCAGCATCCTTGTTCTTGGACATCCCGTGCGCGCGCGGCCGCAACAGCCCCAGGCGCAATTCCCCGATTACGCGCCGCAAACGCAGTTCCGGGATCTTGGGCCGCGCTGGGAACGCCTGTCTGTCGAACGCGTCGACCAGGAGCGTGATCGTGATGTCATCAAGCTCTCGCGCAGTGACGGCATATTCGACGCGGTTTTGCTGCGTGTCAGCCTAAGTCCAGCTTATATCAGCAAGGTGCGTGTGGAGTTCGGTAACGGCGACGGACAGAACTTCGATGTGCCGCGGATCCTGCGGCCCGGACAGCAGACCAACATTTTGGAGTTTCCCGGCCGTCATGGCCGCTTCGTCGATCGTATCATTCTAACCTACCGCGATATTGGCGGACCGCGGCGCGCTCGGGTCGCCGTTTGGGCGAGACAGGCGGAGCCGCCGCGTTTTCGCGATCTCGGCCCGAATTGGACGAAACTGTCCACCGAGCGCGTCAACCGCAAACAGGATCGCGACGAGATCGAGCTTTCGCGACGCGACGGGCTGTTCGACGCGATCCTGCTGCGGGTGCTCGAAAGCGCCGCGCGCATTCACAAGGTCCGTGTGATCTTCGGAAACGGCGATAAGACGAACCTTGATTTGCCACGTGTGCTGGACCGGCGAGAGGAAAGCGATGTTCTGGAACTGCCCGGCCCGCGCGGACGCTTCATCGACCGGATCATACTCATCTACAAGGACGCGGGAGGGTCTCATCGGGCGCGCGTCGAAGTCTGGGGCCGGCAGGCCAGAGACGTTGGCTTCCGGCAGCTTGGCCCACGCTGGGACGAGGTCGGCATCATGCGCGCCGGCTATGGCGGAGACCGCGATGTCCTGGAGCTTTCACCGCAGGCAGGCGCATTCGACGCGCTTCTTCTCCGCGTGCGCCAAAACGATGTTGAATTCCGCGAGGTCCGGGTGATCTACGGCAACGGCGAGGTCGACCCGCTAAATGTCGGCCGGCTGATCCGCAAAGGACAGACCTCGGATGTGCTTGAACTCTGGGGGGCACGCGGGCGGTTCATTGACCGGATCGAGCTGACATACCGCACCAGCGGCAGCGGTCCTTTGGCCATGGTCGAGATTTGGGGACGCCGGTCTCTCCGGCGCTAAACCCACGGATCAAGATGGCACGGCGAAATCAAGGTAGCGCGCGCGCAGGCGTTGGGCGATCGGGCCGGGTTCGCCGGTGCCGATCGCGTGCCCATCGACGCTGACGACGGGCAACACGAAGCTTGATGCGCTGGTCAGGAAGGCTTCGCGCGCGGCCGTCGCCTCTTCGACGCTAAATGGCCGCTGATCGACCGGCAGCTTCTCGCCCTCGATCAGGGTGAGCATCCGGTTGCGCGTCAGCCCGGGGAGAATTTCGCGGCCCAGCGCACGCGTGACGATGATGCCCTCGTTGGTAACGATGAACGCTGAGGACGATGTCCCCTCTGTGATTAACCCGTCCTCGACCATCCACGCCTCATAGGCGCCACGCTTTTTCGCCTCTTGCTTGCCCATCGCCTGGGGCAGCAGCGCGATACTCTTGATATCGCGGCGCACCCAGCGCAGGTCCGGTGTCGTGATGACTGAAACGCCGGTCTGCGCGTTGCGGTCGCCGAAATAATCGCGGGGTTGGGTGAAGGCGATCACGGTTGGCTCAGGGTCCGGCGGATAGGCAAAATCGCGCTCGGCAACGCCGCGTGTGACCTGCAGATAGACCACGCCGTTGTCAACCTGGTTGCGCTCGATGAGACCATCATGAAGCGCCTCGATTGCGGCGTCGTCCATGTCGAGCGTCATGTCGAGCTTGGCGAGCGAAGAACGCAGCCGTTGCATGTGCGGCGCGAAGTCGATCATCCGGCCATTAAGAACGGCGGTGACTTCATAAACGCCGTCCGCAAACAGAAAACCGCGATCGAAGATTGAAATCCGCGCGTCCTCTGCCGCGACGAACGCGCCATTGACGTAGACATATCGAGTCACACCCGCTCTCCCGGAAGCAGTGACGCCCTGACATCCTTGCCGCGCGGTTATGGCTTCGGCGCGGGGCCGTGTCAATCAGAGCGCCGTCGGCTTCCGGGACGCGGACATTATTGTTGCAGGAAGCCGCGGACCTCGTTGACCAATTCCTGGCCTTTCTGCTCGTCGTGGCTCTCCAGCGCTTCCTCGCGCTTCGGCACGTAGATCCCGCGTTCCACAGCGGGGCGCGCCCTGATCTCTCCAAGCCAGCGCTGTAAGTTATCCAGCCCGTCAATGGAGACCCCCGACCAGTCATGGGTGCGTGCCCAACACCAGTTGGCAATGTCGGCGATGGTGTAGTCGTCGCTTGCGAGATAGCGGCTTTCGGCCAGCCGCCCATCAAGTACCTCCAGCAACCGCCGGCTCTCATTCTGGTAACGGGCGATCACCGGCGGGATCTTCTCCTGCCAATAACGGTGAAACACGTTGGCCTGGCCCATCATCGGTCCAACACCGCCCATCTGGAACATAAGCCACTGCAAGGTGACGCTGCGGCGCTTGGCATCCGTGGGCAGCAACTGGCCCGTCTTCTCCGCGAGATACACGAGGATCGCGCCGGACTCAAAGACCGCGAAGCTATCCTCGCTGCGGTCGATGATTGCCGGAATGCGGCCATTTGGATTGATTTTCAGGAACCAGTCCTGCTTCTGCTCGCCCGCCCCGAGGTCAATCGGGTGAACGGAATACGGTAAGCCAAGCTCCTCCAGGACCACCGAAGCCTTGTGGCCATTTGGTGTAGCCGCCGTGTAAAGCTCAATCATCGTGCCCCCTTTAAGCGGCCGCGCTGAACGGCACTTCGCCGCGCGCCGGATAATCCTTTTCAATGACGAAATCGAGCGCACCAATGACCTCGCGCCAATTGGGGCGGGCGAACGGCATGCTCTGAATGCTGATGAAATACAGCGTGCGATCCGGCTTCATAAGGAACAGACCAGGTTCGGAGAACTCACGCGGTTCCTCAACGCCGGTCGACGTCATCCCGCGCGAGGACGAGATATAAAGGTTCCAGCGCCGCGCATCGTCCAAGCTGAGATCATAGCCGATGGTCAGCTTGTCGAGGCCCCAATCTTGCTTGGCTTTCTCTGCGCGCTCCTGCGGGTCCGCTGAAACAACGAGGGTGTCAACGCCGCGCTTGGTGAACTCATCGGCCTGACGGTTCAACTCAGCCAGATATTTCGAGCAGATCGGGCAGTGCAGCCCGCGGTAGAAATTGACCATGATGAAGCGCTCGGCCTGACGCTGGCTCACATCCCAGTGGCCGCCCTCAACGGTCGGCACGCGCAAATCAGGGGCAGGCGTACGCGGAAGCAATTTCGGATATTGGCTCATCTCAATGTCCTTTTCCTCAGATTGGCAATACAGGGCACGCTTGCGCCCTTCGGTCACACCTCTCGACCTAGTCACCAGCGCGGGGAATGAAACTCAACTTGTCGTGAGAGACGCGAGTGCGGCGAATTTGAAATCTGCGTCCTAGTCCGCGGCGGGAGCCCCGAGATGCTCGTTCAACCGCGGCATGATTTCGACGAAATTGCAGGGCCGGTGGCGATAATCGAGCTGGTATTGCAGGATGCCGTCCCAGGCGTCCTTGCACGCGCCGGGCGATCCGGGCAGGCAGAAGATGTAGGTCCCGCCCGCGACCCCGGCGAGCGCGCGTGACTGGATCGTGGAGGTGCCCACCTTGTCGAACGACACCATGTGCATCACGACGGGAAAGCCGTCGATTTCCTTGTCGAACAATGGGCGGATTGCTTCGGGCGTCACGTCCCGCCCGGTGAGGCCCGTGCCGCCGGTCGTGATGACCACATCGATATGTGGATCGTCGATCCAGCGCTGCATGTCCGCGCGGATGTCGTCGACCTCGTCGCGCACGATTGCGCGGTCCGCCAGCTCATGGCCCGCATCGGTTACGCGCGCCGCCAGCAATCCGCCGGATTTATCATCAGCCAGTTCGCGGCTGTCGGACACGGTGAGCACCGCGATGCGCACCGGTTTGAACGGTTTGGTCTCGTCAATGCCAGCCATCAGCGTTTTCCCTTTGCGTTGAGCTTATTACGGCGCGAACGAACGCAGCCGTCAAGCGCGCGGCGCTCCGCCCCATGGGCCCGGGGAGTCCGGATCGGGCGGACCATCGCCGGCGTCGTTGCGCAGAGCGTCCTGGTTGCGGCGCGCACCGGAATTTGGCACTCGCCAGCGCTTACGTCCTGTCGTCATGCGATAGCGCTTGCCGCGCCGGGAGTCATAAACCGTGCCTTTGCGTCCTATTCCGCCAAGCCACAACAGCGGCAACAGCACCATTCCGGCGATGAACCCGCCGATGTGCGCCCACCACGCAATGCCGCCGCCCATGCTCGGTCGCAGCATTTCGACGGCGCCCTGGAGCACCTGCAGCCCAAACCAGAGAACCGCGAAGGACAGCGCTGGCAGCTCGAAGAACAACGGTATAAATACGATCGGGAACAGCATGATCAGACGCGCGCGCGGGAACGTCGCCGCATACGCGCCGATTACGCCCGCGACCGCGCCAGACGCGCCCAGCACCGGCACCGGCGAACTCTCGTTGAAATAAACATGCGTGATGTTGGCCGCGATGCCGCAAAGCACATAGAAGATGAAGAATGCTATTGACCCGTACCGGCTTTCGACGGAACTGCCAAAAATGTAAAGCGTCCACATATTCAGCAGGATATGCAAAAACCCCCCATGCATGAAGAAACTGCTGATGAACGGAAAATAGTCGTTGGGGGACAACCCCTGATATCGCGCCCAGGTAGGATCTGCATAACGCAGGGGCACCAGCGCATATTCATAAATGAATTTCTGGCCCACCAGACTTGTCATCGAAATCTGGAAAAGAAACACGACGGCATTGGCGATGATTAACGCATAGACAACGCTCGGCGTTGTACGGACGACAATAGAATCGCGAATAGGGATCATAAAACGACGCTGCCTGCCGGTTGTCGCCCGCGCATCCTGCTCAGGCTTGCATCGCAAACCGTAGCAGAGCGTGTTCATCGCGCCTATGCGGCGGCGCGCGCCAACTGCTTTACGCTGTCTAGGACATGGCCGTAATTGCGCAGAATCCAATAATGGCCAGCGCTTTCGACGCGGCGGATCTCGCAACCGGGGATCAATTCGCCAAGCCGCAAGGCCGCAGGCACGGGTACATTGCGATCGGAGAGCCCCTGCCACAGGATCGTCGGCGCCTTGACTTGATCTAAGGGCAGTGCCCAGGGCCGCGAGAAGCAGCGCAACTCCTCGACCGCGCCGCCAACCCCGGGGCGCACCCCTTCGCGCAGACCCCGCAGAAGGTTCCGGCGCATTCGTTTTTCCGACAGGATACGCCAATCCGACGGCGCGGAGCGGCTCATGATGAGGGCGGCCATCGCCTGCGGCACGAACAGGAACCCCAGCCGTCCGACGGTAAACAGGGCGCGATAAAGCAAGGGCACCCCCGGCAGCAGCCGAAACGTCACGTAGTGGGCAGACCCAATTCGATCGGGCTTCTCCGGCCCGGCGAACGGCCCTACCGGCGAGACCAGCCCCATCGCGCTGACACGATCTGGCCGTCCTGCCGCCAACGCGACCGCGAACGGCGCGCCCCCCGACACTCCGGCAACGGCTACGCGATCAAGCCCCAGCGCATCGAGGAGCATCGCCATGTCGTCTGCGCTGTCCATGAGCGGGCGGGCTTTCTGGAAGCTTGAGAGACCGAAACCGGCGCGCTCCGGTGCGATCAGCCGCAGGCCCTGCGCACGGGCGAAGCCGTCTGCGATCTGAAACATGAAGCGTGAGCCAGGCGTGCCGTGAAAGCACAGTATCGGCAGGCCGTCGGGGGCGCCATAGTCGCGAAATCCGATCACGCGGCCGTCAGCCAGGACCAGCCGCCCGTCGTCATCCCGGCGTTCGATGCGCGGCGCCGACCGCACTTGCTTTTGCATGATCCCGTCCGCTGCTCACTCGACCGGGAGCCTGATGGTCGCCTTCAGCCCACCCAAGCGACTGTGTCCCAAAGTGATGTCACCACCATGTCCGCGTATGATATCGCGCGCAATTGAAAGCCCCAGGCCGGTGCTCTTCACATCCTGATTGCGGGAATCGTCGAGCCCGAAGAACGGGCGGAAAACCGCCTCGCGCTGCTCGATCGGGATGCCCGGCCCGTCGTCTTCGACATTGACGCTAATGGACTTATGACCGTTGCGGGCGCTTATGAGCACAGTGTCGGCAAAACGGGTCGCATTGACCGCCAGATTGAGCACCGCGCGCTTGATCGCGTTGCGCCGCGCCACGACGGGCAGCGTCTCGGGGGCATCCAGCGCGATCTCGGTAGTGCCGCAGCCGGCGGTTTGCGAGACTTCGCTAAGAACTTCGCCGAGATCGAATTCGACGGGCTTTTCCCCCGCATCGCCGCGCGCAAACGCAAGATAGTCCTCCAGCATCTGCTGCATTTCCTCGATGTCGGCGCTCAGGCTCTCGGTCTCCGGCCTATCGCCGAGCATGGCCAGCTGCAGCCGGAAGCGGGTCAGCACCGTGCGCAGATCATGGCTGACGCCCGCGAGCATCGTGGTCCGCTGCTCGACATGGCGCTCGATACGATCGCGCATCTCGATGAAGGATTGCGCCGCCAGCCGCACCTCGCGCGCGCCGCGTACCTTGAACTCCGGCGGCGCAGGCTGTCCGCGGCCAAAGCGCTGCGCGGCTTCTGCAAGATAGAGCACCGGCCGGATCTGGTTGCGCAGAAACAGCACCGCGACAGTCAACAGCACCAACGACGTCCCGACCATCCAAAGCAGGAAGATATGCGAATTGGATGCATAGGTTTGATTGCGCCGCGCAAGAACCTGCAACACGGCTTCGTCCAGCTTTATGCGAATTTCCACGTAGCGGGAGTCGCCGACCGTATCGATCCAGAACGGCCGGCGGATGCGCCGGCGGATTTCATGGGACAAGGTCCGGTCGAGCAGATCGAAGAACGGTTTCGGACGCGCCTCGGGCAGGTTCTTGTCTTCCAGGACACGGGCGATCAGCCCGAGTTTGTCGCGCGCAATATCAGTCAGCGTCTCATAGCCGTCGTCGTGCGGGTAATTCTGATAAACCGCGATGAGCGTGGCGATCTCATTTGTGGTGGCGATGGAGAGCTGACGTGTGACCTGCTGCCAGTGCCGCTCCATGAACACAAACGCCAGCACCGATTGCAGAATGACGATCGGCGCGATGATGATGAGCAGCGCGCGGGCATAAAGCCCTTTCGGCAGGAAGCGGGCGATGGCGTGCGCGGTGGCGTCATGGAGGCTTTCAATTCCGTCGAACAGCGCCCTGAACGCGCGCCACTGCCGCAGCCAGGCGATGTTATGCCTGTGCACGGCGAGAAATGTGCGCGAGGCCCAGTTAGCAGCACCCCTGAGCGCGGTCATGTTGCGCCGATGGATCGTGACAAATCCGCGCCACAGCCGGCCGAGTGCGTTGCGCTTGCCGTTGGCGACGCGGCTGACGAGCGTCCGCGGCCGCTCAATCCACGTAAAGGACATAGCCGCGGCCCCGAACGGTTTGCAAGTAAACCGGATTGGCCGGGTCCACTTCGATCTTGCGCCGCAAACGATTGATCTGCACGTCGATGGCCCGGTCCGTGCCATGAGTGTCATCGCCTAGAAGCTCATGGCGCGCGATCGTCTCCCCGGGCGTGCGGGCGAACTGGCGCAACAGGTCGCGCTCGCGGTCGGTGAGTTTGACGGATTCACCGTCCCGGGTCAGATCGCCGCGGAGAACGTGGAACACGCACGCACCGAACTGGATTTCGTCCGGCATCGCTTCGTCCGGCCCCCGCCGCCGAAGAATATTCTGCAGTCGCAGCAGAAGCTCTCGGGGATCAAACGGCTTGGCCATGTAGTCGTCGACGCCCAGCTCCAGCCCTTCAACACGGCTCTCAGGCTCTGAGCGCGCCGTGAGCATGAGAATGGGCACGTCGGACTCGGCGCGCAGCGTCTGCGCCAGCATCAGCCCTGATTCGCCAGGCATCATGATATCAAGAATGATGAGATCAAAAGCGAGGCCGCGCAGCGCATTCCGGGCCTCTCCCGCATCGGCGCTAACGCTTACGCGAAAGCCATTCTCGCGCAAGTATCGCGCAAGCAGGTCCCGGATGCGCCGGTCATCGTCGACCACAAGCAGATGCGGTGCGGTGTCTTCGGGTGGGTCCAGGCGCTTTTCTTCAGCAGTCGCAGCAGTCATGTCCTCTCCTCCGAAATCGCGGCTAGCGGGTCCCCTGTCGCGATCAGCCGCGCAATGTCTTCACGCTCTTCGTCCCGGATCATTCCGGATAGAAACTGCGGAACGTTCCTCACCGCCTCGGGCCCGGCTTCGCGCAACGCCGCCTCGATGCGCCCGGCCTGACGCGCGGCCAGTTGCTGAATGAGCGTCACCCCGGCCTTGCGCGGGTAAAGCAGGCGCTCACGCCGGTCTGTATCGCCGCGCACCTGCCGAATAAAGCCGCGGTCGCGCAACTCTTTCAGCACCCGCGCCAGACTTTGTTTGGTAATCTTGAGGATTTCGAGGAGATCGGCGACTCGAATGCCCGGATGCCGACAAATGAAGTGCAGCGCCCGGTGATGCGCGCGGCCGAACTCCAGTGCGGCAAGGATTTCATCAGCCTCAGCGGTAAAATCACGGTAAGCGAAAAACAACAGCTCAATTATGCGCAAGCTGTGCAGATCGGGCGCTTGGTCAGCCCCCTGCCCGGCGGCCGACGACCGTGTGGCCGGGGTGCGATGGCAGATCGGTGAGGTCTCAGGAGTTACGTCAGTCATGTTGACTTATTTTGAATGGCTCGCTACCTAAGACAATCAATTTCGGCATTTTTTAGATGGACTCGGGGGGATCGCCGCAATATCACATCCGTTCAGGCTGCGGATCGCGCACGAAATAGCGCTCGGACTCGGCCACGCCCTGGTTGTAGTATGAGTGCGGTGGCCCGCGCGCCAAATGCGCCGGCAGGTGCGTTTGTGGTTTGCACCAAGAAACCCTCGGTATCTGCGACCCGATTCGACACAACGCTCTGGAGAGGCTCGATGGCAAGCATCCCGTACGATCAGCGCGACGGCTTCATCTGGATGAACGGTGAACTTGTGCCTTGGGGCTCGGCCCAGCTTCATGTGCTGAGCCATGGCCTGCATTATGCGAGCAGCGTGTTCGAGGGCGAGCGGGCGTACAACGGCGAGATTTTCAAGCTGACCGAGCATAGCGAGCGGCTGGTTGAGTCCGGCCAGATGCTTGGCTTCGACATTCCCTATTCGGTCGCCGAAATTGATCAAGCCTGCCGCGAGGTGCTGCAGGCGAACGAGCTTGTCAACGCTTATGTCCGCCCTGTCGCGTGGCGCGGCAGCGAGCAGATGGGCGTGTCGGCGCAGCAGACCAGGATCAACCTTGCCGTGGCGGCCTGGGACTGGGGCGCGTACTTCGATCCGTCCGCGATGGAGACCGGCATCCGGCTGGCGATGGCGGAATATCGCCGTCCCGACCCGCGAACCGCTCCCGCGAAGTCCAAGGCCTCTGGCCTTTATATGATCTGCACGCTAGAAAAACACCGCGCCGAAGCAGCCGGTTATGCCGACGCGCTCATGCTTGACTGGCGCGGCCGCATTGCTGAGGCTACGGGTGCGAATATCTTCTTCCTCAAGGATGGCGTTCTGCACACGCCGACGCCGGATTGCTTCCTCGATGGCATCACACGGCGGACCGTCATTGAACTCGCGCGCAAGCGTGGCATCGAGGTCGTCGAGCGCGCGATCATGCCGGAAGAGATGGAAGGCTTCGAGGAGTGCTTCCTGACCGGCACGGCCGCCGAAGTCACGCCGGTGGGCGAGATCGGCGCGTATCGCTTCACGGTGGGCGACGTCACACGGACGCTGATGAACGATTTTTCCGCCTTGGTGCGCCCGGCAGAGGCTTTGGCACAGGCCGGCTAACTAAGAACGCGCTAATCGCCAGCCCAGCGGCGCGCGGCCTCATCGTCGCTGTCGCGCGCCTCAACCCAGCGCGGGCCGTCCCCGGTCTCTTCGCTTTTCCAGAACGGCGCACTGGTCTTGAGGTAATCCATCAGGAATTGCGCGGCCTCAAATGCGGCGTGGCGGTGAGCTGACGAGGTGACCACCAATACGATATTGTCACCCGGCTCCAGCCGCCCATAGCGGTGGATAATGCTGCACCCCGTGATCCGCCAGCGCTGCCGCGCTTCGGCCGCGATGCGCTCCAGCTCGCGCTCGGTCATGCCCGGATAATGCTCCAGCGTCATCGCCGAAACCCGTTCGCCCTTGGTCTCGCGCACCGTGCCCGTGAAGCTGACGATCGCGCCGATGTCGGTGCGCCCTGCCCGCAGCGCATCGATCTCCGCGCCGATGTCAAAATCCTCGCGTTGCACCCTTATCACGCCCTAACCTCCTGTCACCGGCGGGAAAAACGCAATCTCACGCGCGCCCCGCACCGAGGCGTCATGGGGCACATGCTCCTGATCAATCGCCGCGCGAATCACCTCATCGCGCTCGAAGGCGGCGGCAAATTCCGCCCCGCGCTGCTTCTGCCAGGCGATCAGATCGGCGATCGTCTCTACGCCCTCGGGCAGGTCGACCTGCTCTTCCCCGATACCGGTCTTCTCTCGCAGCCAAGCGAAATAGAGCACTTTCGTTGTCATCTGTCTTGATCCATCACATGCTTCAGTCCGGCGCGGAAGTAATCGAAACCGGTATAGAGCGTCACCAGCGCCGCAACCCAGAGCAGGCTGAGCCCAATCGCCGATGCGCAACCGCAGATCCTGTCGCCGGCACCGCCAGCCAGCAGAAAGCACAGCGCCACCATCTGCACCGTGGTTTTCCACTTGGCCAGCTTGCTGACGGCAACGGTAACCTGTAACCCGGCCAGGAACTCCCGCAGACCAGAGACCAGAATCTCTCGCGACAGGATAATCAGCGCGGCCCAGATCGACCACCCGGAAATTGCCCCGGTCTCCACCAGCATCAACAGCGCCGCGCCCACCAGAAGCTTGTCCGCAATCGGATCGAGCATTTGGCCCAGCGCAGATTGCTGCTGCCAGGCCCGAGCAATGTAGCCATCGAGAAAATCTGTAATCCCGGCGATCGCGAAAACGCCTAAAGCTGCCCAGTTGGCGGCATCGCCTTCAAGGAAAAACAGCGCTGCGACGACCCCCGGAACGGCGGCCAACCGCAGATAGGTCAGCACATTGGGCAGGCTGAGTATGATCCGGCGGCGGCGCGCCGCTGGTGCGGTACCGGTCATTGGGGCCTCGTACTGCGCGCTCTCGCAAAAGCGCCGTGTCAGGAACGCTTCCGTGGACATGGCGTTTCATGCCTGTTCCGCAACCGATGGCAACGGCGGGCCCAGCTCATATTTCGAGCGCCGGATAACCAGCGATGTCTTCACGCTGTCAACGTTCTTCGCTGCCGTCAAACCGTTGATGATAAAGTCCTGAAACGCCTGCAGATCAGGGGCCACGCATTTCAGGATAAAGTCGATCTCGCCAGAGAGCATATGGCATTCGCGCACAATGTCCCAGGCGCGCACCTGCGCCTCAAACGCGCGCAGATCCTGCTCCGATTGCCCAGACAGACCGACCATCGCGAAGGCGCTGACCTCGTAACCAAGCGCTTTCTGGCTGATCAGCGCATGATAACCCTCAATAACCCCGGCATCCTCCAGCGCGCGCATCCGGCGCAGACACGGAGGCGCGGAGATGCCAACCCGGCGCGCGAGTTCGACATTGGTGATCCGCCCGTTGGTTTGCAGTTCACGCAGAATGCGCCAGTCCGTTTCGTCAAGTCTGATTGTCGTCACGAAACCAATCCAATTTCACCATCCCGGCATCGGTTGCGGTCATATCATGTTGGTTATGCGATAGCATTGGAATGCTGCGGTGAGAGTTCAAGCAACAAAATTGTGTAGAGCGCAATCGTGACAGGATGTGATCGGCGCAGCGGCAGCGTTTGGGTGCTGTCCGATGGCAAGGCGGGGCACCTGGCCATGACCACCGGCGTCGCGGCGGCCATGGGATTGCCGGCGCAGATCATCGACATTGCCCCTGGTTGGCCCTGGCGCTTGATGGCCCCGCGCGGCCCGGCCCCGCCGGACTTACGAACAATCTGGCCAGCGGCGCGGCATACCTGGCCAGCCTATGTGTTCGCAGCGGGCCGGCTGACAATCCCGTACCTGCGCGCAATTCATCGAGCGGCGGGGGCGCGCACCTTTACTGTCGCGTTCATGGACCCGCGGACCGCAGACGCCGCCGACCTTATTTGGGTTCCGGAGCATGATGCCCGGCGGGGCGCAAACGTGATAACGACGCTCACATCGCCCCATGGCTTCGCCCCAGAGCGGCTTGCGACGCTGCGCGCGGACATGCCGGCGGACATCGCCGCGCTTCCCGCGCCCCGCGTCGCTGTGCTGCTTGGCGGACCCGGCGCAGGCTTTACATTCTCCGCAAACGCTGTCGTACAGCTCGCGAGGGCGCTTCGGCAGATCGCCGAATCCGGGGCGAGCTTCCTCATCACGCCGTCCCGGCGTACCCCCTCAGCGCTTCGCGATAAAGTGGCGCATGCGACCGCCGATGCCCCGCGCATTCTTTGGGACGGCGACGGCGCCAACCCCTACCCGCACTTCCTCGGGTGCGCGGATGCCTTCATCGTGACCGCCGACAGCGTGAACATGACCGGCGAGGCTTGCGCCACCGGCCGCCCTGTTTACGTCTTCATGCCCGAAGGCGGCCGGCCCAAATTCCACGCCTTCCACCGCGCACTCGAACGCGCCGGGGCGACGCGCGCTTTGCCAGAGCCCTTTACGCGGCTGGCAAACTGGCACTATCCGCCCATCGACTCAGCCGGCCAGATCGCCGAGGAGATCTTTCGCCGGGTGCGCTCGCGCCGGATGAATGCGTGAACCACCTGTGATACGTTGCGCGGGCATGCGGCGCATTGACCCGCTGCACGGCGCGGCCTATTTGTGCTCATGAACGGCAACATTTCGGCACCGCAACACAGCCAATTGGAATTCAGGCAGGCACCCCGATGTCCGATCGTCATGAGAAGCTGATCATCCTCGGTTCCGGTCCGGCCGGCTACACCGCTGCAGTCTATGCCGCACGGGCCATGCTCAAACCGCTGCTGATTCAGGGAATCCAACCGGGCGGGCAGCTGACCATCACCACCGATGTCGAAAACTACCCCGGCTTCGCCGATCCGATTCAGGGCCCTTGGCTGATGGAACAGATGCAGGCGCAGGCCCAGAATGTCGGCACGGAAATCTTGACCGATCATATTGTCGAGGTGGACCTGTCTCGGCGCCCGTTCTGGCTCAAGGGCGACAGCGGTGACATCTACACGGCGGATGCGCTGATTATCTCAACCGGCGCGCAGGCGCGTTGGCTCGGTCTGGAATCGGAACAAGCGTTCATGGGGTATGGCGTTTCCGCCTGCGCGACGTGCGATGGCTTCTTCTATCGTGGCAAGGAGGTCATGGTCGTCGGCGGCGGCAATACCGCTGTGGAGGAGGCGCTTTTCCTCACCAACTTCGCCAACAAGGTGACGCTTATCCACCGCCGCGACGCGCTGCGCGCCGACAAGACCCTGCAGAGCCGGCTTTTTGACCATCCCAAGGTCGAGGTGATCTGGGACACCGTGCTCGACGAGGTACTGGGTCAGCAGAACCCCCCGGGCGTTACCGGCGCGCGGTTGCGCAACGTCAAGACCGGACAGACCCACGAAATCGCTGTGGACGGTGTATTTATCGCCATCGGTCACGACCCGGCGACGGCTTTGTTCAAAGGCCAGCTCGACATGAAGGAAGGCGACTACATCATCACAGAGCCAGACTCCACACGCACGAGCCTGCCCGGCGTTTATGCAGCGGGCGATGTCACCGACGATATTTACCGCCAGGCGGTGACGGCCGCGGGCCAGGGATGCATGGCGGCGCTGGAGGCGGAGCGCGATCTGGCCGAGCTTGCCGTGCCGGCCAGGGCGGCGGAATAACTAACACAACAAGGGGCTTCGCTGACCAGGCGGTCCCGCAGGCCCGGATCGCCCAATGGACTGGGACAAGCTGAGAATATTCCACGCCGCCGCGGAAGCCGGGAGTTTCACTCACGCCGCAGAGGCGCTTCATTTGAGCCAGTCCGCGGTCAGCCGCCAGGTAAGCGCGCTGGAGCAAGAGCTGGGCGCGCCACTGTTCCACCGGCATGCCCGCGGCCTGTCGCTCACCGAGCAAGGAGAGTTGCTGCGACAGACCGCGGAAGATGTCCTGGTCAAGCTCAACTCTGTCGAGTCGATGCTGGCCGACACGCTGGCCGAGCCGAGCGGGGAAATCCGCATCACCACGCCAGCGGGTCTTGGCGCGACATGGCTCGCCCCGCGTCTCACCGAATTTATCAATCGCTACCCTAAAATTCAGGTTCAGCTTTTGTTGCGGGACGAGGAGCTTGACCTCAGCAAACGTGAAGCCGATGTCGGCATATGGCTGCATGCCCCGGCACAGAAGGATCTTATCCTGCGCCGCCTGTTCACGGTGCATTTCCATGTTTACGGGTCTAAGGATTACCTCGCCGCGCACGGGGCGCCACAGACCCTGGCCGATCTCGATCGCCACGCAATTATCACGTATGGCGGCATACCTTTTCCTCGTCGGGGCATCAACTGGCTGGAGACGGCGGGCCGCGATGGCCAGACCCCGCGCAAACCGATCATGCGGATCAACAGTATGGACGGCATCAAACGCGTGGTGAAGCGCGGGATGGGGCTTGCTGTTCTACCCGATTACTTGTCAGCGGATGAGCCAGATCTGGAAAAGGTCCTCGACGAAGCGGATGTCCCGGCGTTTAATACATATCTCGTCTATCCAGCAGAGTTAAAAACGTCGAAGCGCGTCGCCGCGTTCCGGGATTTTGTGGTTGCCAAGGCCCGCGAGTGGGCATTCTGACTGCGTTTGCAGGCCGCTGGCCTGGTAAAGCGCGGGCCGGCGCACTGGCAAAACCTGTTAGCAAACAGCGCCATGCCATGCCGTCTGCGCGCAACGGTTTAGCGAAATCTGAACTCAGGCTTCCAAAACCCTAATATTAATGTTATAAACGCGCCTTCTTCGGCGAGGGATCGTGGAGAGTCTGGCAGCCAACGCCGAGGCGGTGCGTTGCTTTCAGCATTATCAGCAGATTTGACGTGTGTCGCGGTCGCAGCGGCCCGCGTGACCGGCGTTGTAGGCACTGGACGGTCCCCTTTTGTCGAGTTTTGCGTGGCACAGTCAGGCTTGGGGGCAGCAATACGCCATCGGTGGGGGCATTGATGGGCACTGAAGTATTGCTGGCACTGTGTTTCTACGCAGTCACAACGGCGGATAAACCGCGCTCGTCGGTTTTGTCGGCAGCGCCAGAAAGGTGAGATTGAATACGATGGCTGCAAAAAAATCAGTGCAAAAAAACGGCTTCAAAACGCACGAGTACGTCGTTTACCCGACGCATGGTGTTGGCCGCATCGTCGGAATCGAAGAACAAGAGGTCGCGGGCACCAAGCTTGAACTCTTCGTCATTAATTTCGAACAAGAAAAGATGACACTGCGCGTGCCCACGACGAAATGCGAGACTGTCGGTATGCGCAAACTCTCCGGCGCCGCGATTGTGGAGAAGGCTATGACGACGCTACGCGGCCGGGCGCGCGTGCGCCGTATGATGTGGAGCCGCCGGGCGCAGGAATACGAAGCCAAGATCAACTCCGGCGATCTTATCAGCATTGCCGAGGTCGTACGGGACCTTCACCGGTCCGATAGCCAGCCGGAACAATCGTATTCCGAACGCCAGCTTTATGAAGCCGCTCTGGAACGGATGTCGCGCGAGATCGCTGCCGTGCACGATGTCGATGAAGCCGTCGCGACCCGGCGCATTTGCGAATCGCTCAATCAGGCACGGGCGACAGCGGCTGCCAAGGACGCGGCCGAAGTCCGGACCGATGCCGCCGAGGCCGAGGTGCGCGCTGCTTAAACTGGTTGCATTGCGCTATCATCACAGACAGCAAAAAGGACGGGCGTGCGGACCACGCCGGTCCTTTTTTGTTGGCCTAGGGTCGAGACAAGCGCAAATCGCGCCACCGACTTGATCCTCTCGGCTTCACCGAGAGTATAATGGGGCTAACACATGATAAATTCCCAGCGTCAAAACCCCATGAAGACCGAAACCGACAACGACCGGATTGCCGACACCCCGCAGCGTGCACCTCATCACAATTCAGGCGAGCCTCACACAGCGGCGCTGCCCCCTGCGCCCGAAGGTAGCGAACGCATTGTGATCTGGCCACATCGCTCACTTGGCCGCGACGGCATCATGGCGGTGATTGCCGTAGCCGCGATCGGCTTTGCGATTGTCGTGATTTGGGTTGCCGCCCCCGCGACCTGGTTCGTGCTGTTTCCGGCGATCATCGCGTTGTCCAGTCTTGCCTTCGCATTCTGGCTGAATCTGCGCCGCGCCACGCACCTGGAGATCATCGACGTGAGCGCCAACCTGATCCGCGTCATGACGAGCTACCTTGGCCGGCACGAACTGGTTGAGAAATTCAACCCGCATTGGGTCAGGGTCGAAGTCAGCGATGAATTCAAGATCGAAAAGCGCTTGATCCTGCGAGAAAGCGGCCGCGCCGTGTGTCTCGGTGACTGCCTGTCGCCGCAAGAGCGTGAAGACCTGGCCGGCGAACTCCGTGCGCTGATCGCGCGCATGCGGCAACAACCGGTGAGATAAGCCCGCTTACCCTTCCAACGCGGCCAACAGACCTGACCGGACCTTTTCGCGCGCCCAGTCGCTCTCGATTTTCTTGCCGGCGCGGTCCATGACATAGAACACGTCGACAACCTTCTCGCCAAATGTCGCGACATGGGCCGAGGTAATGTTCAGGTTGAGCGAGGCGAGCGCATCGGCCAGATCATAGAGTAGACCGATCCGGTCAAGCCCATTGACCTCAATCACCGTAAGATCGTTTGAGAGCGTGTTGTCGATGATGACCTGCGGCTCTACGCTGAAAGGTTCAAGCCGCGGTTTCGCCTTGCGTTTTTCCGCCATCAACTTTTTCAGATCGCGGTCGCCGGCCAGCATTGCTTTTACCGTCTCCGCGATCCGTTCAGCGCGTTCGACCTCTTCCTGGTCGTCGGGAAAAGCGCGCTGGATGCTAAGCGTGTCGAGCGCCATGCCGTCGCGCGTCGTATAAATATGCGCCCCGACAATCCGCGCACCCGCAGCCGCGCAGGCGCCGGCAAACATCGCCAGCAAGCGCGGATGGTCCTTCGTGTACAGGGTGATTTCGGTGGCGCCCATGCGCGGCGCCGTCTCCGCGTCGTAGGCGAAAGGCGTTGCTTCCCCAGCGCAGCGGCGCATCAGCTCGGCATGCTTGACTTGGGTCTCGATATCGCAGCGCACCCAGTACGCCGGATAATGCCGGTCAACAACGCGTTCCACCTCCCCGGCCGGCCAGTCGCTCAGCGCTTCGCGCAACTGCTCTTGAGCGCGGCGGATCTGCGCCTCGCGGCTGATCTGCGTGTGCCCGCCCGCCAGCACCGGCTCCGTCTCGTTATAAAGCGCGCGCAACAACTGGCCCTTCCAGCCCGTCCACACGCCGGGCCCTACCGCGCGAATATCCGCCGCCGTCAAGACCACTAAGAGTTTCAAACGCTCCGGGCTCTGCACGATCTCGGCGAAATCGCGAATGGTTTTGGGATCGGCAATGTCGCGGCTTTGGGCGAATTCGCTCATCACGAGGTGGTTCTCGACCAGCCAGGCAACCGTATCGATTTCTGCGCGGCTTAAGCGCAATCGCGGTCCCAAATCCCGCGCCACCTGCGCACCCGCAATCGAATGATCCTGGTCCCTGCCCTTAGCTATGTCATGCAGGAACGCTGCGACGAACAGCGCCCGGCGATTTTGGATGTTGCGGATGATCTCGGTCGACAGCGGGAGTTCATTGGCGAGGTCACCGCCCTCGACCTCAGACAGCACGCCTATGGTTCGGATCAGGTGCTCATCAACAGTGAAGTGATGATACATGTTGAACTGCATCATCGCCACGACCCGGCCGAAATCCGGAATGAAGCGGCCAAGCACGCCGGCTTCGTTCATCCGGCGCAGCGCAATCTCGGGGTTGCCGCGCGAGGTGAGCAGGTCGAGGAACAGGCGGTTCGCTTCCGCATCCGCGCGCATTTCGTCGTCAATAAGCCGCAACGACGAGCGCATCAGCCGGAACACCTCCGGATCGAACAGCACCTTGTGCCGCTCGGCGAGGGCAAAGATTCGGATCATATTGATCGGATCGGTGCTGAACGCATCGGGGCGTTTCACCGTGATACGCCCGTTCTCGATCCGGAAGTCGCTGGTCGCGCTCAGATTGACCCGTTTGCGCCACCCCAGGCTGGCGAGCATGTTATCGAGCCGCGGCGTGGATTTTAGCTGGCGCATCTCCAGGCTGGAGCACACGATCCGCGTCAGGTCGCCGACCTCCTTGGCCACCAGAAAATAGTGGCGCATGAGGCGTTCCACGGGCATCAGATTGCGGCTTGCGCGATAGCCAAGTTGGTCGGCCAGTGCAAGCTGCCGGTCAAAGGTCAGATGCTCCTCCGGCTTGCCGGCGAGGAAATGCAGATGACAACGGATGGTCCAGAGAAAATCCTCGCAGCGCTTGTAGTGCCTCTGCTCCGATGGATTAAAAACGCCCAGCGCGACCCAATCCTCGCCGTCGCTCTCAGGATAGAGGTATTTTGTCAGCCAGTGCAGCGTATGCAGATCGCGCAGGCCGCCCTTACCATCCTTGACGTTGGGTTCAACGCGATAACGCGAGTTGCCGGAGCGTTCGTGACGGGCGTCGCGTTCGGCCAGCTTGGCAGCAATAAATTCCTTCTCAGTGCCGGTAATGATCGCGGTACGGAACTTTTCCTCGAACTGCTGAAACAGTTCTGGATCGCCGAGGATCAGCCGCGAATCCAGCAATGAGGTGCGGATGGTCATGTCGCGACGCGCCAAGGCGATGCAGTCGTTGATCGTCCGAGTCGCGTGGCCGACCTTGAAGCCGAGATCCCAAAGGAAATAGAGGATGCTCTCGACAACGCTTTCGCCCCAGGCGGTCTGCTTGCTCGGACGCAGGAACAACAGATCGATGTCGGATTTCGGCGCGAGCATGCCGCGGCCATAGCCCCCCGTGGCGACAATCGTCATGCGCTCTGCCGCAGACGGGTTCTTGGCGCGATAGATGTGGCTGGCGACGAAGTCATAGATCAGCCGGATCAGCGCGTCTTGAAAATCAGACAGCTTCCGGGCGCATGCTCGTCCATCGCCTGTCGTCTCAAGTTCGGTGCGGGCCGCGGCGTGGGCGTCCCGCACAACAGTCTTGAGCAAGTCGAGAGCGCCCGTGCGCAGCGCGCTGCTCTCCCCATGGCGCTGCCACAGCGCCGTCAACTCGGCACGGACCTCTTCTTGATTAAAACTCGGTGGGGCGTGCCGGGCTCTTGGCGGGCTGTCCTCGACGCGTTGTTCCATAGCCGCAGCCTATCTCAAAACGCTGCGCCATGCACGCCGGCCCCAGCAGCCCGCAATGCGTCACGGTAACCGCGCACGCCGCCGGCACACATGCTGCGACGCAGATGTGTCCCGGCTGATGCGCGGATCGGAACAGAGGTTCTCATCCCGGAACAGGCCCGGGACAGCAGGCTTAAGCGCAAGCGCGTATTAGCGACGGCGGCGCTGTCCCAAGCCCATTTCCTTGGCCAGCTGGGAGCGGGCGGCAGCATAGTTCGGCGCGACCATCGGATAGTCGTGCGGCAAACCCCACTTCTCGCGATACTCTTCCGGGGTCATATTGTAATGCGCTCTCAGATGCCGCTTGAGAGACTTGAACTTCTTTCCGTCTTCCAGACAGACGATGTAATCCGGCGTCACCGACTTCTTGATCGGCACGGCCGGCTTCTGCTCTTCGGCCTGCGGCTGCCCCTTATTGGCAGACGCGCGTACCAAAGCGCCATGAACTTCGTTGATGAGATTCGGCAGATCGGCCGACACCACAGTGTTGTTGCTCACGTAAGCAGAAACAATGTTGGTGGTCAGTTCCACCAGTTCGGTGTTGTCCACAGTCTGTTCCATAGACGAGGTCTCCTGTTAGTCGCTTTTCGCTGTGCCTTTATGTTCGCTGGCGAAAACAGCTTGTCCCGCACCAGAGGGTGTTACGCGGTTTGCAGATTTTCGCATCAAATCCACCGCTGATCCGCTCACGCCAACGAATGCTCTATAGAGCAATATTTTTTGGCAACGCTTGGTAAAATAGAGCAAAAGAAACGAATTTCAACCTATACTGTGTCCTCATCGCAAATCTGACTAAAGTTGGGTGTGTACAAGACGCCGGCACGACGATTTTGCATAGGCAACCGCGCGCAACAAGTGCCGGTTCTGCTCTCTACAGAAACGCCATTCACCGGATTAACGAAAAAGTGATTCAATGCGCACGCAAGACACGCATGTGCGTCAGCTTGACGCGCTTGTTAATCGTGTCTCGGCCGGGACGCCTTCGTAATGGCCGGCGAGTTCGTCCGGTCTCGTGCCAGGCCATGGCGGCACGCCCGTGCAATAGGCGGCGCGTGCTAGCAGATGCGCCGAAAGCGGCGCGGTCAGCAGGAAGAACACGATCCCGGCGATCGCCCGCGTGACCACATCGAACTGGCCGGAGTGAAAGGCAATCGCCAGCAGCATCACCCCGGACCCGACTGTGCCCGTTTTGCTCGCCGCATGCATCCGCGTGTAGACATCGGGCAGTCGCACCACACCGACCGCGGCGACAAGAGTGAAAAAAGCCCCGACGATAAGCAGAGCGCCAGCAAGATAATCGATCATTCGGTTTCCCCTTTCGCGAAACCCGCCGGGCGGCCGGGGCGATCGGCCATGTCGCGTGGTTTCTCCTCGGGCCGCGGCCCGCGCGCGAGGATGTAGCGGGCAAAGGCGACAGTCGCCAGGAAGCCGACAAGCCCGAGGCCGATCGCCACATCGAGATATTGCCCGTAGCCTGTCAGCACGGTCAGCACGGCGATAAAACCGATCCCGACCGTCACCAGCATATCCAGCGCCAGCACCCGGTCGGCCAAGGTAGGGCCGCGTATCAGTCTGATAACGGCGACGAAGAACGCCAGACAGACCAGACCCAGCGAGATACGGATTGCCAAATCCAGGAACGCTTCGGGCGTCATCGCATGGCCTCCATAATCTTGCGCTCGAAGCCCTCGGCAATCTCCCGCTTCAGCGCCTCGGTGTCGGGCACATCGAGACAGTGAATGAACAGCGTCGACTTGTCGTCTGAGACGTCAACGCTGAGGGTACCTGGTGTGAGCGTAATCATGTTGGCCAATAACGATATTTCGGCATTGCGGTCTGTTGTCAGGGGAAAGGCGATGAAGGCTGGCTGATAGGATCGCCGCGGCGACAGCGTAATCGCGGCAACGCGCAGCGCCGAGACGGTCAGATCTTTCAGAAACACGAGGATCAAGCTTGTGACACGGCGAACGCGCCGGACGTAGGCGGCGGTGTCGTATTGCTCGCGGATAATCCAGAGGGCTAAGGCCGCGATCACGAAGCCGAACAGAAGGTTCAGCAGGCTGAATGAGCCGGTAACCGCCCCCCAGGCGAGGGCGAGCAGAACATTGATAAGGACGGTCCGGGTCATGGCGCGCTCCCGAAGACGGCCCGGATGTAGGCCGAGGGGTCGAGAAGGTTTGCGGTGGCGAGGTCCGAGAGGTCAAGCAGCGGCGCGGGCCATACGCCGATGACAACAACCGCCACGGCTGTCGCCACGACGCTCAGCAACATCGCTGGCGGGTTCTCGCCGGGCGTTGGCGCAGACGCAGCCGGCGCAGGTGCGGCGGACAGCGCTGCCGCTTTCGGAGCGGGCGCGGCCTGCTCGCGGGTTGCGTGCGTTCCGGTTTCTTCGGCCGCGGCCTGCGCTGCAGCGACTGCCGGGCGCCAAAACATCAACGCCCAGGCCCGGCCAACCACCATCATCGAGAACAGCCCATTGGCGATCAGCGCGACTACAGCAACATATTGCTGCTCGTTCAGGGACGCCTCGATCAAAAGGACCTTTGGCCAGAACCCGGATAGCGGCGGCAACCCCGCTGCGGCAAAGCCCAGCACGAAAAACATAACGGCCACGACAGGCGCCCCAGTGTACATCCCCGAGAGATCGTGCAGCGACGACAGCCCCGTTCGGCGCTCGATCAATCCGGCGAGCAAGAACAGGCCGGCCATCACAACGACTGAGTGCACGGCGTAAAAGATCGTCGCGCTCAGTGACAGGCGTGTGTCGAGCCCGAGCCCAAGCAGCATCACGCCCACACCACTAATGAGCAGAAACCCGAGCATCCGCCGGAGATTGCTCTCCGCGAGCGCCCCGAGGAGGCCGAGCGCAATGGTGACAATCGCCACAACATAGATCACGTCGAAAACCGCCGTCTCGTTCGCTGCCGGCATTACAATCGTGTAGGTGCGCAGAACCGCATAGATCCCCACCTTCGTCAGCAGCGCTGCAAACAGCGCGGACACCACCGGCTTCGGCGTATGGTAACTCGCCGGCAGCCAGATATGCAGCGGGACAGCAGCCGCCTTCATCCCGAAGCCGACGAAGAAAAGCAACGCGATGATCAGGATTTGCGGGTCTCCAGGCGCGGTGGCAGCAAGCTTGCCGGACAAGTCCGCCATGTTCAGCGTCCCGAACGTCCCGTATAGCAGCGCCACAGCGATCAGGAACAGCGTCGTCGCGATCAGATTGAGCACGCAGTACTTCACCGCGCCGTCGAGCTGAATTTTCTCGCCGCCCAGCACGACAAGCCCGAACGAGGCGATCACGAAAACCTCGAACCAGACGTACAGGTTGAAGATATCCCCGGTCAGGAACGCACCGTTCACCCCCGCGATCAGCCAGCACAGCATGGCGTAGAAACCGGCACGCCGCCCCGCCGTATCGACTTCGGTGAGCGCATAAATTGCGACAACCAACCCGGTCAGGCTCGCCATCAGCGTCAACAGAGCGCCCAGCGGATCGGCCACCAGACTGATGCCGAATGGCGGCAGCCATTGGCCCATTGTCATGGCCACAGGGCCTTCGGCGATCACCCGCGCCAGCAACGCCGCGCTGGCCAGCGCAACTCCGCCGAGCGTGACAATGGTGAGCCACACTGTCCGGGGCGAGGCCGCGCGCATTATGATCCCCAGCACGCCGACCAGCAGCGGGAGGATCACCGGTAGGACGATCAGCCAGTCTGACAGGCCGATCGGCGTCTGCGACATTGCATCCGCCCGATCCATTCCCTCGGGCAGCGCCCCCTTCACTGCGGCAAGCTGGATCAGCTCTTCGGCGCGCATCAGTAGCCCTCCGGCGGCCGTGGATAGTTGCGCGGCTCCGCCTCGCGCATGTCATGCACGTTTTCCGAGCCGAGTTCCTGATAGGAGCGGAACACCAGCACGAGGATAAAGGCGAACAGGGAAAAGCTGATCACGATTGCGGTCAGGATCAGCGCCTGCGGCAGCGGATTGGCCGTCTGGGTCAGCGGCTGCACCGCGCCTTCGGGGATAATCGGCGGGACTTCCCGGGTCAGGCGGCCGGCGGTGAAAATGGTCAAGTTAGCCGCATTCCCCAGCAGAGCGACCCCGAGCAAAATGCGAATCAGATTGGTGCTGGTCAGCAGGAAGATGCTGCCGAGAAAATAGACGACCACCACAACCGTGAGAGCAGGTTCCATCACACCTCCGGTTCTTCCAGCGCCAACACGATCGCGAGCACGGCCCCGACGACTCCCAGCCATACGCCGATATCAAAAAGCAGCGGCGTCGACAGCGCCAGCTTCACGTCACCGCCGATCGCTGGGAACCACCATAGGCCGGTGAGGAACGGCTTGTCCTGCAGGAGTGCCGGTATACCGCTTAGCGCAGCAAGAAGCACGCCGGTCGCCGAGATTGCAAGCGGGCGGAAATAAAGCGCGCGGCGCACGTTGTCCACGCCGTTGGCGATGCCGTAGATCGCGAAGCCCGACGCCGCGATCAGCCCGCCGATGAAGCCGCCGCCGGGCTCATTATGGCCGCGCAAGAGAACGAAGATCGAGAACATCACCATCAACGCAGCAATGCCAGGTGCAAATGTGCGGAAGATAAGCGTCGCCATGGCTTGGCTCCTCAGGCTGAGCGGGTCGGATCGGGCCGCGGCGTACCGGCAGAGCGGCGCTCTTCGCTTTCCAGATACGCCGCGCCGCGACGCGCGCGCAGCCGGATCAACGCCAAGGCGCTGAGCGCGGCCATCAGCACCACCGCGACCTCCCCAAGCGTGTCGAGCGCGCGAAAATCGACGAGGATGACGTTCACAATATTACGGCCGTACGCAATGGTCGCTGAATACTCGCGGAAAAAGTCGGACAGCGTCGAGTCGAATGCCCCCTGCGTCACGCTTAACAGCGCCAGCCCGAAGCCGCAGCTCGCCGCGACCGCCAGAACGCCGTCAATCATGATATTGACCGGCGCGCGCTCGTCCCGCGGCTCCAGCGGCAGCCGGGTGAAGACCAGAGCCAGGATGACGACTGATAGCGTCTCCACCATGAACTGCGTGAACGACAGGTCCGGCGCGCCAAACAGCATGAAAATCACCGCGATCGCGAACCCTTGCACGCCGAAGGAGACCACCGCCGTTAGCCGCTTGCGCGCCAGCACCACCTGCCCCACGCCGACAATCGCCAGAACCAGTACCGCCGCTTCATAGAAGCTCATTTCTGGAACGACCGGCACGTCAGGCCACGCCCCGAGGACGAACCGCGGGATCAACAGCGCCAAGCCAACCACAATGAAGGTCAGGCGGACGTAGGCGCGCATGCTGCCCGCCTGAACCAGATTGATCAGGCCATAAGCCATGCGCAGCAGACCACTGACGATCTGGTCGAAGCCGCGATCCGGCCCCCAGCCGATCGCACCGAACAGGCTCTGCGAACCCGCACGCATCACTTCGTAGCGCAGCAGGAAAATTAACCCGAGCAGGACCGTGAGAACGCTCAGGATCAACGCCTGATTGATACCAGCCCAGAAATGCAGGTCGACCGCGGTCGGCATGCCGCGAATGGCTGTGGCCAGCGGCGTCATGATGTCGGCGTTGAACATATGCGTGGCCAGCGCGATGATCAGCCCGAGCGCCGCCAGCACAACGGGTCCGGTCAACATCGACAGCGGCGCTTCATGCGGCGTTTTCGGCGTCTCGGGCCGCGCGCCCCAGAACGGTTTAATCGCCACGGCAAGTCCGACCGCGAGCATCAGGGCGTTGCCGAAGATCAGCACGGCGAGCGTGACATAATCCGCGCCGCTCTCCAGCTTGATGCCGGCATAAAGCGCCTCTTTCGCCAGGAAGCCGGTAAACGGCGGTAGCCCGCCCATGGACAGCCCCGCGAGGATCGCCGCTCCCGCGGTGGCGGGCATAAGCGCGGCGAGGCCGCCGACCTTGGTGATGTCGCGCGTGCCCGATTCATGGTCGACGCAGCCCGCCACCATGAACAAGGCGCCCTTGAACAGCGAATGCGCCAACAGGTATGCCCCCGCGCCGATCAGCGCCTTTTCAGTCCCGATCCCGGTAAGCAGCACTAACAGGCCGAGCGACGCGACCGTCGTGTAGGCGAGCATCAGCTTCAGGTCCGTCATGCGCACGGCCAGAAGGGTTCCAGCCACCAGGGTCGCCCCGCCGAACAGCGGCAACAGCGTCTGCCACAGCGCCATCTCGCCGAAGATCGGGTTGACGCGCATCAGCAGGTAAACACCGGCCTTCACCATTGTCGCAGAATGCAGATAGGCGGAGACCGGCGTCGGCGCTTCCATCGCGTTCGGCAGCCAGGAGTGAAACGGCACCTGCGCGGATTTTGTGAAGGCACCCGCAAGAAGCAGCAACAGGATTCCCACCGCCCACGGATGGTTGCGGACCAGTTCGCCGCGGCCGAGCAGCTCCGACATCTCGAACGAACCGCCCGCAAGCCCAAGGCCGAGCAGCCCGGCCAGCAGGATGATCCCGCCCATCGCCGTGATCGTCAGCGCCTGAAACGCCGCCCGGCGCGCCGCCTCGCGGGTGTGGTCGAAACCGATCAGCAGGAACGAGGTGATCGAAGTGAGTTCCCAGAAGACAAACAGCGTGACGACATTGTCCGCCAGCACAAGGCCGAGCATCGACGCCATGAAAGCGAGAATATAGCCGAAGAAGCGGCCGTGATGCGGGTGGCCCTTGAGATAACCCGACGCGTAAAACACGATCAGCGCGCCGATCCCGGAAATCAGCAGCGCGAACAGCAGGCTCAGCCCGTCAAGATAGAATGAGAAATTGATCCCATAACGCGGCAGCCATGGGAGCGAAAACGTGAAGGTCTCGCCACCAGCAACGGCTGGCGCGAAGCCGAGGAAATAGACAAACAAACCAGCGGGAAGCAGAGCCAGGAGCCAGCCGGCCCAGTGACGCAAACCCATTGTCAGAAACGGCGCGACCAGCGCGGCGGCGAACCCCGAAACGACTGCAAGGCTCATCACGCTGCTGTCGCTCATCTGGGTGTCGCTCCCTGTTGGGCTTCACTCGGTTCGCGCTTGAGGCCCAGCCGGCCACTTGCCGTTGCGCCAACGACGGTTATCTTGGGTATCGAGGCCGCGCTGCGCAGACTTTCGTCTTGCCAAGCGCCACCCTGTCCTGGAGTCTCACGCGAGAGCACACAAAGGCAAAGCTATGACCGAAAACGCCAGAAAGATCAATAAGCCGAACGACGAGTGGAAGCGCGAACTAACAGCCGAGCAATATCACGTGACCCGCGAGCACGGCACCGAAAGACCTTTTTCGCACCCGTTGAATGATGAGAAACGGGCCGGCATTTACAAGTGCATCTGTTGCGGGCAGCCGCTTTTTTCCGCGGAGGCGAAATTTGACTCCGGCACAGGATGGCCGAGTTTCTTTCAGCCTATCAACGAGGACGCCGTGGCCGAGCGTGAAGACCGCTCTCTGTTCATGCGCCGCACCGAAATCCTGTGCAGCCGCTGCGACGCTCATCTAGGCCATGTCTTCCCCGACGGCCCGAAGCCGACCGGCCTGCGCTATTGCATGAACGGCACCGCGCTTGACTTCCAGCCCAGCGAGCAGAGCTGAGCCGCATCCATCGTCACGAAAGGACGCCCGAATGGCCGAAGCCAAACCGGAGCACGAAACCCCCGCGCCCCCCGTTGCGACCCCGCGCCGCGACCAGCGCGAATACCACGGCGAGCGGCTGATCGACGATTACGCCTGGCTGCGCGCGGACAACTGGCGCGAGGTGATGCGCGACCCGTCGCAGCTCGACGCCGAAATCCGCGCCTATCTGGAGGCGGAGAACGCCTACACCTCAGCGCAGATGACCGGCACGGAAAAGCTGCAGGAGACGCTGTTCGCCGAGATGCGCGGGCGCATCAAGGAGGATGACGA
>CAYXPZ010000010.1:0-45787 GCA_964466965.1 uncultured Hyphomicrobiaceae bacterium | reverse complement strand
TCGGCGTCGAGGGCGACTGGTCGAAGCCGTATCTCACCATGAGCTATGACGCCGAAGCCGTAATTGCTGCTGAGGTTATGAAGTTTGCGATGACCGGCGCGCTTTATCGCGGATCAAAGCCGGTGATGTGGTCGGTTGTCGAGCGCACTGCGCTGGCTGAGGCGGAGGTCGAATACTACGAGCACGAAAGCCCAACAGTCTTCGTGAAATTCCCGCTCGTGGAGAACGCTGCGTCCAAGGCGTTGGCTGACGCGAAGGTGGTGATCTGGACGACGACGCCATGGACTATCCCCGGCAACCGCGCGATCGCCTACTCTTCGCATATCTCCTACGGGCTTTATGAGATCGCTGACGCGCCGGAAGGTAACTGGGCTGCCGTCGGCGAGCGGCTGATCGTGGCGGATAGCCTGGCGGAAAGCCTGAAAAACGCATCGCGAATTGAAGAGTGGACGCGCGTGCAGGACGTGAACCCCAAAGGACTGGTGTGCCGGCATCCGCTTCACGAAGGCGGCTACGATTTTGACGTCAGGTTATATGAAGGCGATTTCGTCACAGAAGAAGCCGGGACGGGTTTCGTCCATGTCGCGCCCGGTCACGGCGCGGACGACTATGCTTTATTCATAGAGAACAAGCAGCGGTTCGCCCAAGCGGGCATCCCAGAGGTGCCGCACACCGTGTGCGAGGATGGCTATTACTTCGCGGACGTCCCGCTGTTCGGCGGCGAGAACCCCAAGCGCGTCATCACCGACAAGGGCAAGTTCGGCGACGCCAACGAGGCCGTCATCGCCGCGCTGGTGGAGGCCGGCATGCTCGCCGCGCGGGGCAAGCTCCGCCACCAATATCCGCATTCCTGGCGGTCAAAGGCGCCGGTGATCTTCCGCAACACGCCGCAGTGGTTCATCCCGATGGATCAGCCGATCAAGGTCAAGGGCCGGCGGAAAAAGGCAACGCTGCGCGACATGGCGCTTGAGGCGATCGACGACACGCGGTTCGTGCCCACAGCGGGCCAGCGCCGCCTCCGCGCAATGGTCGAGCACCGCCCCGACTGGGTGATCTCCCGCCAGCGTGCTTGGGGCGTTCCGATCACGGTGTTCGTCCACCGCGAAACCGGCGAATATATCCCGCGCGGGGATTTCGACGGATCGAAGGAGCTTATTAAGCGCATCATCGACGCCTTCAAGAGCGAGGGGGCCGACGCCTGGTTCATCGAAGGGATGCGCGAGCGGTTCCTGGATGGGCTGGTGGATAACCCGGCTGATTGGGAGCCGGTGACGGACATTCTCGATGTCTGGTTCGAATCCGGCTGCACCCACACTTTCACGCTGGAAAAGCGCCGCGACCTGCAATGGCCCGCCTCGCTCTATCTCGAAGGCTCGGACCAGCATCGCGGCTGGTTCCAGTCCTCGCTGCTGGAAAGCTGCGGCACGCGGGGGCGCGCGCCCTATGAGGCTGTGCTGACGCATGGTTTCGTCATGGCCGAGGACGGGCGAAAGATGTCGAAATCGCTCGGCAACGTCGTCGCCCCGCAGGACGTCATCAAGCAAAATGGCGCGGAAATCCTGCGCATCTGGGCGCTGAGCGCGGATTATTCTGAGGATGTTCGCGTTGGCCAGGAGATCATCAAGTCGAGCGTGGATGCCTACCGCAAGCTGCGCAATACGCTGCGCTTCATGCTCGGCAATTTGGCGCATTACGAGGATGAGCTTCGCGTCGCGCCGGAGGACATGCCGGAGCTGGAGCGCTACATGCTACACCGGCTGGCGGAACTCGACGAGCTTGTGCGCGGTGCGTACGACGCCTTCGACTTCAAAAAGGTGTTTCACGCGCTGTACAACTTCGCGACCATCGACCTGTCGGCGTTCTACTTCGATATCCGCAAAGATGCGCTATACTGCGAACCGTATGACAGTGTGAAGCGCCGCGCCGCGCTGACGGTGACGGATGAACTCTTCTCCTGCCTGACGGCGTGGCTCGCACCCATCCTGTGCTTCACCATGGAAGAGGTCTGGCTATCGCGCTTCCCGTCGAAGAACGGCTCGGTGCATCTGCGGTTATTCCCCGACGTCCCTGAAGGCTGGCGCGACGAAGGACTCGCCGCGCGCTGGGCGAAGGTCCGCAAGGTCCGCCGCGTTGTCACTGGCGCGCTGGAGATCGAGCGTCGTGATAAGCGTATCGGATCAAGCCTTGAGGCCGCGCCCGTCATCTATATCAGCGATGACGCGCTCCATGAGGCCGCCAACAGCATGGACTGGGCGGAGATCGCCATAACCAGCGACGCCACGCTCAAAAAGGGCGATGGGCCGAAAGACGCCTACCGCTTCGAGGAGGTCGAGGGCGTCGCTGTGGTCCCGGCACACGCACAGGGGCAGAAATGCGCCCGCTCCTGGAAAATTTCGCCGGAGGTGGGCAGCGATCCGGGCTATCCAGACCTGAGCCCGCGAGACGCCGAAGCTGTGCGCCAATTCGACGCGCGCTCTGAGCAGTAAGGAGGCGCGATGTCGTTCGGCCCATGGTTCCGTTCCGGGCTTGCCGTCGCGCTGGTCGCGCTGGCCCTCGATCAGATTAGCAAGTGGTGGATAATCCACATTTACAACCTGCCGGAGCGCGGCAGAGTGGCGGTAACGCCGTTCTTAGATCTGGTTATGCTCTGGAATCCTGGCATCTCTTATGGCTTGTTCGCGCAGAACACCGAATTCGGCCGCAACCTGCTGATCGCCTTCGCCGTTTGCACTGCCCTGGCGCTGAGCGTATGGATCGCGAGAACGCATAACAGACTGCTGGCGGTGTCGCTTTCGCTCATTGTCGGCGGAGCGATCGGCAACGCCATCGACCGCGCGCTTTACGGCGCAGTGGCCGACTTTGTCTCGCTGCATGCGTATGGGTATTACTGGTACGTTTTTAATGTGGCGGACGCGGTGATCGTCTTCGGCGTCATCGGGCTCTTGTATGACACGCTGGTGGCCAGCCATAAAATCGACGCAAAGCATTCCGATTCCTCAAACCCTTGAAAGTACGACTCGCATTACGGGCCGGGGGCGCGATCGACATGGCACGATGCCGCATATGGGTGAGGCTGGCACGTATCGGAGCGGTGAGCGCGATGGCCGCGTTCCTCGCCGGCTGCTCTGGCACTGATGTCCAGATTGACGCGCCAATCCTTGAAGCGGCAGGCATCAATCTCACCTCGAAGCCGCAACCTGAACCTGACCTTGAGGAAAAACCGCCGCTGGTGGTTCCACCATCGGTTGACCGGCTGCCCCAACCGGGCGAGCGCCAGGTGGCGGCGACCGATGAACAATGGCCCGAAGACCCGGACGTGATTGCCGAACGCAAGGCGGAGCAAGCGGCCAAAGAGCGGGAACGTTATTGCCGCGAGGGCGACTGGTCGGACGACGCGAATATCGAGGAGTTCCGCAAGGCGATTGGCCGAGAGGAGCGCTGCCCGAGCCAGCTGGGCGAGTCGGTTAATCAGGCGCTCAGCGACAGCCGCCAAACCGAAAGCCAAAGCGAATAACCCACAAGAGGGGTCGCGGGCTCTGAGGGCGCGGCGCGCGGCCGCGTCAAACCGCCCGCATTACCAGCTGGTAACTTGCACGGCCTTCCAACCGCGCTACATTGATCAATCAGATCGGGCCTAACCGTGTGTTGAAGGGAGTATGCATGACGTTCGCACGCCGCGGCCGCCACATGAGAGTCCACGGCTCTTCTCGCGCTGCATCATTTGATCATCGGGCCAGCTATCGACGCGCCTGCTTCGCCATCGCCACCCTGATTTCCATGGTTTTCGTCATGACAGACGCTTTGAACGCGCAGACAGCGGATCGACCCGGCGCGGACGCCGCCGAACTCGCCGGCAATCCACCGGAGGTCGCGAGCTACACGCTGGATAACGGCATGCAAATCGTCGTGATTCCTGATAATCGTGCGCCGGTCGTCACACACATGGTGTGGTACAAGGTGGGCGCGGCCGATGAACCGCCGGGGCAGTCCGGTATTGCGCATTTCCTTGAACATCTGATGTTCAAAGGCACGGAGAAGCTGGCGCCCGGCGAATTCTCCAAGACGGTGGCGCGCTGGGGCGGGCAGGACAACGCGTTCACCGCGCAGGACATCACGGGCTATTTTCAACGCATCCCAAAGGACCGTCTGGGCGATGTGATGAAAATGGAGGCGGACCGCATGGTCAATCTCCGCCTTGACGAAAAGAACGTGATGACCGAGCGCGATGTTATCCTTGAAGAGCGCCGGATGCGCGTGGATAACGACCCCTCCAATATCCTGCTAGAGCAGGCCAAAGCGGCCCTTTACGTGGCGCATCCCTATGGCACGCCCATTATCGGCTGGGAAACGGAAATCCGCCAGTTGGACCGGGAGGATGCGCTGGCTTTCTATCAGCGGTTTTACGCGCCCAACAACGCCGTGTTGGTGGTGTCCGGGGACGTCGCGCCAAACAACGTACGAGACTTGGCGCGCGAGCACTACGGTAACATTTCACCGCAGAGCGGCGTCGCCCGTGGTGCCCGCCCAGCGGAGCCCGAGCCGCGCACCCCACGCGAAGTGATCCTCAAAGACGCGCGGGCCGCGAAGCCAACCATATACAGATATTATTTGGTGCCAAGCTACGGCAGCGATACTGGGTTGGAGGCCGAAGCGCTGGAACTGCTCATGCGGATCGTTGGCGAGAACCCCACCGGCCGTTTGTATCAGAGCCTGGTGGTGAAACAGAAAATCGCGACCACCGCGGGAGGCTGGTATTCGGGTACGACGCGCGACTACGGATCGTTGGGCCTCTATGCAGTCGCCGCACCGGGAACGGACATAGCGGAAGTTGAGTCTGCGATCAGTCGAATTATCGAGGACATCGCGGCAAACGGCGTGACCGAGGACGAGCTTGAACGGGCCCGCCGGGCGGAGATCGCCGAACTCGTGTATAACTACGACAGTCAGACGAGCATGGCGCGCATATATGGCTATGCCCTTGCCACCGGCCGCAGTGTCGAAGACATCGCCAACCACCCGCAGCGGCTGGCCAAGGTAACCATGGAAGATGTCGCGGCAGCGGCGCAGACCTATCTCCGGGGCGAGCGTTCCGTCACTGCAAAGCTGATTCCTGAGAGCAGACCCGTCGCCGAAGCGCCGAAAGAGACGGTCCAGCCGACAGTCGAGCCGTCAACAACAATACAGTGAGCGCGCGCGGCGCGTCTCGTTTTCAGCGAGGCCCATCAATGCTTCGATCGAAGTCCTATCAGACAAGTCTCGGAAAGAGTCTGAGCGTTGTCGCCGTCATCCTTAGTCTTGCTCTGTTTGCCACAACCGATGCGGCCCAAGCCATGCGCATTCAAAAAGTCGTCAGCCCCAGCGGAATCGAAGCGTGGCTCATCGAAGAGCACCGCGTCCCGCTCATCACGATCGAATTCGGCTTTGACCGGGCCGGCGCGAAGCAGGACCCGGCCGGCAAGGCTGGGCGCGCACATTTCCTGTCCGGAATGCTAGACGAAGGCGCGGGCGACCTGGACGCGCAGGCATTCCAGCAAAGACTGGAGGACTTGGCAATCCGGCTGGACTTTGACGCGGAACGCGACAACTTTACCGCCAAGCTGCAGACGTTGAGCGCCAACAAGGGGGAAGCTGCGCGGCTGCTGAACCTTGCGCTAACGCAGCCCCGCTTTGATGCGGACGCCATGGCCCGCGTTCGCGGGCAAATCCTCACCAACTTGAAGTTCGCGCAGGAGGAGGCCGGTAAGGTGGCGACGCGCCAGTGGTTCGAGTCGGCATTTGAGAATCACGCGTACAGTCGCTCCCCGAAAGGAAGCCTCGATACGATCGAGCAGATCGACAGCGACGATCTGAGAGCTGCCATGCGAAACGGTTTTGCGCGCAGCAATTTGAGGATCGCGGTCGTTGGCGATATCACGGCTGACGAACTGGCGCCGCTTCTCGATGAAATGTTCGGCGGACTGTCTGAGACCGCGTCGTTGCAAGATGTGCCGGATACGCCGCTTGCCAATACAGCCCAGCCGGAAATCGTCGAGATGGATGTGCCCCAATCGGTCGTGCGTTTTGGCCTCCCGGCCTACAAGCGCCATCACGAGGATTTCTATGCCGCCTACGTGCTGAACTACATCATCGGCGGCGGCGGATTTGCGTCCAAACTCATGGAGGAGGTGCGCGAAAAACGCGGCCTGGCCTATTCCGTCTTTACGTATCTCTATCCGCTTGATCACGCAGGTCTGATGATCGGCGGCGTCGCCACCAAAAACGAGGCCGTCCAACAGAGCATCGACGTTATTCGCGAGGTCCTCGCGGACATTGCAGTCAACGGGGTGACCGCGGAAGAGCTGCAGAACGCCAAGCAGTATCTGGTCGGGTCTTATGCGCTGCGTTTCGACACAAGCAGCAAGATTGCCCAGCAGCTCCTTGCAATTCAGCTTGATGAACTGGGTGCAGATTATTTCGAAAAGCGGAACTCCTACATCGAAGCGGTGACGCAGGAGCAGGTCCAACGCGTGGCGACGGATTTGCTCAAGCCCGACCAACTCATTACCGTGATCGTCGGCCAACCTGACATGGAAGCACCCGCGCCGCGGGGCTGACTGACGCCAGACGCGTTTATTTCCGCCAGCGGCTCTGCTAAAAGCACGTCATTCGAGATCAGGCGTGAGAATGGCGAGCGATATGGCGTTTCATCACAACATTGACGGGTGTCTGGACGAGCGGATCGGCGCGCGGGGAATTGCGCGCACGGCGCTAGCGGCGCGCCTGCAAGCCTTGACGCCGAAGATGTCGGAACTACGCGACAGCCTGATGCGCGGCGGCTATCGCATGCTCGGCGTTGCGCGAGACACGGAAGACATTGAGACAACGCGCGCCGCGCTCCACCGCTTATTTGACGGCGCGGAGACATTGATCGTATTCGGCACTGGCGGCTCCAGTCTTGGCGGGCAAACGCTGGCGCGGCTGGCTGGCTGGTGCATTCCTGGCGACCAGCGCCCGTCCGCCAGCAGACTGCCGCGTGTGCGGTTTTACGATAATCTCGACCCGCTTTCTTTGCACAACGGGCTAAACCTGCTCGACCCCGCGACCACGCGCTTTTTGGTCATCTCAAAATCCGGCGGCACGGCGGAGACGCTGATGCAGGCGCTTTCGGCGCTGGACTGGATGCGCCGCGCCGACATGGCGGAGATGATCCCACGCGCGTTTCTGGGCCTGAGCGAACCGTCGCGCGAGGGCGCGAAGAACCCGTTGCGCCAGCTTTTCGAGGGACTAGGCATCCCGCTGCTCGACCATGACCCCGAGATTGGCGGGCGGTTTTCGGTCTTTAGCAATGTCGGGATGATCGTGGCGCTGGCGCGCGGGCTCGACCCGCATGCGATCCGCGAAGGCGGGAGGCAGGTGCTGGATGAACTCGACCGCGCGCCGGAGGACTACGCCCCGGCGGTTGGCGCGGCCACGGCCGTCGCGCTGGCCGAGGACAAGGGCGTACGCGTCAACGTGATGATGCCCTACGCCGACCGGCTGTCGCATTTCGCGCGCTGGTACGTGCAGCTCTGGGCGGAAAGCTTGGGCAAGGACGGCAAGGGCACCACGCCGCTTGCTGCGCTCGGCCCGGTCGATCAGCATAGCCAGCTTCAGCTGTTCATGGACGGCCCGCCCGACCACTTTATCACGCTTATCCGGCCGTCCCATCGCCGCGACGATCCGCCAATGCCCGCCGACCTGGCGGAGATGGCCGGGGCTGACAACCTCGCCGGACGGCGCGTCAGCGCGTTGGTCTCCGCGCAGCAGCAGGCCATCGCCGATGCGCTAATCCAGGCGGGTCGACCGGTGCGCGTCATTGATGTGGACAACCTTGACGAGACCACGCTTGGCGGACTGCTCATGCATATGATGGTTGAGACGATTCTCGCCGGGCACTTGCTCGGGGTCGATCCGTTCGGCCAGCCGGGCGTGGAACTCGGCAAGACCCTAACGCGGGAGTATCTCGCCGGATCTGATGAGCGCGAACACCCGGATACGCCAACTTGACGCGGGGCTGATTAACCGCATCGCCGCGGGCGAGGTCATCGAGCGGCCTGCGAGCGTCGTCAAGGAGCTTATCGAAAACGCGATCGATGCCGGCGCCGGCCAGATCGATGTGCTGACCGCGGAAGGTGGTCTCTCGCTGATCCGCATTGCCGATGATGGCGCGGGGATGGACTCCGCCGATCTCGCGCTCTGCGTTGAGCGTCACGCAACCTCGAAGCTGCCCGGCGATGACCTTTGGCATATCGAAACACTCGGCTTCAGAGGCGAGGCGTTGCCCTCGATTGGTGCGGTCGCCAATCTGCGCATCACCAGCCGGTGCGAAGGTGCGGACACGGCGCACGAGATCGCGGTGAGCGCCGGCGTGAAAGGCGAGGTGCGCCCTGCCGCATTGACACGCGGTACGGTGGTCGAGGTGCGAGATCTGTTCCACGCCACCCCGGCGCGGCTCAAATTCATGAAGTCCGAACGCGCGGAGAACGCCGCGATCGCCGATGTGGTCAAGCGTATCGCGCTGGCGCACCCGGAGATTAGCTTCACGCTGACGACCGGCGAGCGCGCGAGCCTGAAGCTGGCGGATGCAAGCGGTGACGACGCCATGCGCCAGCGGCTGGCGCGCATCATGGGCGAGGACTTCGCCGCCGATGCAACCGCAATCACGGCCGAGCGCGAAGGGCTGCGCCTCACCGGCTATGCCGCGCCGCCGACGCTCCATCGCGCGACGGGCCAGGCGCAATATCTCTACGTCAACGGACGGCCGGTGCGCGACAAGCTGCTCATAGGCGCGGTGCGCGCCGCCTATGCCGATTTCCTGCCGCGCGGACGGTTTCCTCAGCTGGTGCTGTTCCTGGAAGTCGCGCCAGAGCGCGTGGATGTGAATGTTCACCCGGCGAAGGCGGAAGTGCGCTTCCGCGACGCCGGGCTGGTCCGCGCCTTCGTGCATGGGGCGCTGCGCCGGACGTTGGCGGCGGAGGCGGGACAACGGAGCACGCAGCACATCTCAACGGAGACGCTGGAGCGGGCGAGGCCGAACGGCTTTGCTGCCCCGCGCCAGCCGGTCTATGCCGCCGCGCCGGAGTGGCAAGCCCCAATCGCCGAACTCGACCGGCCAAGCGCCGAGGCCATGGAGATCACGAGCGAGACGGCGGCCCACCCGCTCGGCGCGGCGTGCGCGCAGGTGCATGCGGCGTACATCATCGCGCAGACCGCCGACTCGCTCGTGATCGTCGATCAGCACGCCGCGCATGAGCGCCTCGTTTACGAAAAAATGAAAACTGCACTCGGCAATGGCGGCGCGAAGAGCCAGGGGCTGCTGATCCCCGAAATCGTCGAGATGGACGGTTCGGACATCGACATGATGATGGCGCAGGCCGATGACTTCGCCGGCCTCGGCCTAATGATCGAGCGGTTCGGTCCCGGCGCGCTGGCGGTTCAGGGCGTGCCCGCGCTGTTCGGCGACGGCGATATCAAGGGGCTGGTGCGCGATCTGGCGGACGAGTTGCGCAGCCACGGCGCGGCGTTCAGCTTGGAGCGCCACCTGTATGACATCTGCGCGAAGATCGCCTGTTATGGCAGCGTGCGGGCCGGGCGACGGCTCAAACCCGCGGAGATGGACGCGCTCCTGCGCGAGATGGAGACGACGCCGCATTCCGGCCAGTGCAACCACGGGCGGCCGACCTATATCGAACTGAAGCTGGACGACATCGAGCGGCTGTTCGGCCGGCGCTAGAGCGTTTTCAGCAAAAGTGGGAACCGGTTTTGCGTTTAAAAACGCGACAAAACAATAACTTAGAGCGCGTTCAGTGATTCCGATTCCATTGAACGCGTTCTAGCATGCCCACGACATCCCGTGCGCGATGCGGTGCGATGCACCGCTTCGCAGACACGGGATCGCTCCCGTTGGACGGCTCCAAATCCCGGGTCGGCAGCGTATCACCGCGTGCTGCGCAGCGCCCGGGATGACATGTTCCACGTTCTGCGTCGAGATATCGCGAAGCGAGCTACCCCTCGTACCGCAGGAAGGTGACGGTGGTGTCGCCATAGCGGCGCTGGTCCAGCGGCGTGAAGCCGTCCGGAGAGGCGAAGCCTGCGTACGCGCGCTCCTCGACCACACAGATTGCCCCGGGCTTGAGCCAGCCGCCCTCCGCCGCTGCGACAAGCGCCTGCTCCGCCAGCCCCTGCCCATAAGGCGGGTCCGCGAACAGCAGATCGAACGGCTTGACCGAGCCCGCCGGCCCCAGCCGCGCCGCATCGCGCCGGAACACGCGCGTCACGCCGGTCAGCTCCAGATTTTCAATGTTTTGGCGAATCAGCCCGCGGGAGGACGGCGCGTTGTCCACGAACAGGCAGAACACGGCACCGCGCGATAGCGCTTCGCAGCCCAGCGCTCCGGTCCCCGCAAACAGGTCGATGACGCGGGCGTCCTCGATCTCGAAGTCCTCGACGCCGTGGGCCAGGATGTTGAAGACGGCCTCGCGCACTTTGTCGCTGGTCGGGCGCAGGCGCTGGTCTTTCGGCGTGGCCAGCTTCGCGCCGCGCAGCCGTCCGCCAACGATCCTCATCGCCGCGCGCTGCTCCGGGCCGGCGCCTTGCGTCGCGGTGGCTTGCCCCGCTCGGGCGGCTTCGCCTTGGCATGGCCGGCACGGCCACCGAGATCGAATTGCCGCGCCAGCTCGGGCCCAAGTTGATCGCCCAGCACGCGCGGCTTGATCTCCTCCACCTGGCCTGATTGCAGATCGCCCAGCATAAAGGGGCCGAAGGACAAGCGAATCAAGCGGCTCACCGAAAGTCCGAGATGCTCCATGAGCCGGCGGATTTCGCGGTTCTTGCCCTCGCGCAGGCCAACGGTCAGCCAGGCGTTCGCGCCCTGAACCGTATCGACGCGCGCCTCGATGCCGCCGTAACGCACGCCCTCGATCGTTACGCCGTGTTTCAGAGCATCCAGCCGCGCCTGGTCGACCCTGCCGCGCGCGCGCACGCGATAGCGCCGCAGCCAGCCGGTCGCGGGCAGCTCAAGGTGACGTGCCAACTCTCCATTTGTCGTCAGCAGCAACAACCCTTCCGTATTGAGGTCGAGCCGGCCAACCGAGACAACGCGGGGCATCTCCTCCGGCAACGCCGCGAACACGGTCGGACGGCCTTCGGGGTCGTGGTGCGTCGTTACCCGACCAGCAGGTTTGTGGTAGCGCCACGCGCGCGTCGGTTGCGGCGCGGGGAGCGGTTTGCCATCGACGGTAACGCGCGCATCGGACGCCACGTCCAACGCGGCGCTTTCCAGCACCCGGCCTGATACCGCCACGCGGCCTTCAGAGATCAGCCGTTCAGCCTCGCGGCGCGAGCAAACCCCCGCATGCGCGATTCGCTTTGCTATACGCATGGTGGGGCCAGACTTTTGAGATTTTTCGCCTGCCATGAATTCGACCCATATTACGCGCACGGTCCGCGGTTGTAAGCTTGTCAACGCACAAGTTTACCCGATTAAAACGCCAGATGGGGGCGAGCCATGCGGCGCGATGATATTGTGAATGCCGTTGACACACTGCGTGATGCCTTACAGGCCGCACGTATCCGCGAACTCCTTCGTATTAATCGCAACGGTGAAACTGAAGGCGTCAACAGAACCCAGAAAGTTCTCCTGGCATATAGCGTTTTCACCCGACATTATCAGGGCTTCAATGAGCAAGAAAAGGAGTTGATGGCCTATTTCGGCCTCTCGCCGCTCTTGGACATCAACTTTTGGTCAGGGCTGCTGGATGGAGAACAGGGCGTCTCGCGTAAAGTGCTCGCTGATCTGGATGTGGGCGCCTATAACGTGATTTATGTGATGCCGCGCCTGCGCGATCTGTTGATCAGAGAGAGCGAAGCCGACGAGCTCACGATTGCCGACAGCGCGGGCAGCGAAACGCGGATGCGCCGCTTGCGCATCATGCTGGCCGAGCGGCCGCGAGCGCTGACCGATCCACAGGTGCTGGTCGGGGTGATCCGCTCGGTCGAGGAGATCTATGACGCACTGAGCACCTTGCGGCGCGAAGACAGCACCGGACTGGTGATCGGGGCGATGGATGCGGGCGATGCCAAATCCGTCGATTTCTTTGGCGCGCGGCCCATCATTGAAGAAATGCAGACGCTCATTCTGGAGGTCTGGGACCGGCTAAAATACAGCACGCAGGAGAACTACCGCTACCAGATCGAGGTGGCTCTGATGGCTGCAGGTTTTGTCGGCGTGGTGAACGAATCGCGCGCGGCCGATGCGATCAGTGAGGAAGAGGGGCAACGCATCACGCGGCGCGTGGGCAAGGCGATCGAGGCGCTGTTCAAGGCCGGGGCCTATACCCCGCAGATGGACGAGCCGCGAGATGTTCGCGCCAGCGAGGTGCTTGCGCCGAAACGGGAGATGCTGGAATATAAGGCCGAAGAGCGGGCCAATACGCCATCCGACGACCGGCGCGGCGAGAGCCTTTCGCCAGACAAAATCGAACCGATGTTGCGCGGCTATGATGCATTGCTGCGCGAGACCGACGGCGATAAGCTTCGGACTGAGGAAAACGGTGCGGCAAAGCCGCGCACCGAGGAGGCGCCGTTGTCCGCAACGGCCAATGGCGATGCCAGCAAGGGGCAACCGCCCAAATAGCGCAGACCCGAGGCGGATCTGCTTGACGATCAGGAATGAGAGACCCGCGCCCTGACAGCCCCATGGATCGCGCCTTTGCCGAAGCGCATGCCGCGGCCGAGCGGGGCGAAGTGCCGGTGGGCGCTGTGGTCACAGGACATGATCGCACCATCCTCGCCTGTGCCGGCAATCGTGTGCTCGAATGGCGGGACCCCAGCGCCCATGCCGAAATGATCGCTATTCGCGAAGCCTGCCACGTGATCGGCAGCGAGCGGCTCACCGGCTGCGATATTTACGTTACGCTCGAACCCTGCACGATGTGCGCGGCGGCGATCTCGTTCGCGCGGCTGCGGCGGCTGTATTTCGCAGCCTATGATCCCAAAGCCGGCGCTGTTGAGAATGGGGTGTGCTTCTACGTCCAGCCGACCTGTCATCACGCCCCGGACGTTTATGGCGGCATTGATGAGCGCCGTGCGCAGACGCTGCTTCAAGACTTCTTCAGGCAATTGCGCGATTGAGATAGCCGTCCAGCGCGTGCTTGACATCGTCCCGGATCGGTTCGGACTCATCAAGAATCGCGCTGATCTTGAAGAAATCCAGGACGTTGTACTGACACACATCCGGCCGGATAAGCGCATCGGGCGCACCGGCTCGGAGTTTCTCCGCCTGGATCGAATTGAGCGTGATCTGGGTGCTGCCGAGGATCGCTTCGAGGGCCGAAGGCATCTCCGTGCGGCCGTATTCCGGGCTGGAGCTGACATCAATGGCGATCGTGAAGTCGCACGTCTTGCGAAGAATATCGAAAGGCAGCGGATTGCAGAATCCCCCGTCGATCAGAATGCGCCCCTCGATCCGGACCGGTTTCAGCAGGCCGGGAAGCGCGGAACTGGCCGCAATCGCGGGGATCACGTCACCGTGGTCGATGACGAATTCGCTTTGGGTATAGAAATCGGACGTCATGACCTTCAACGGAATTTTCAGGTCGGAAAATTGGCAATCCAACTCTTCGGGCAGAAGCGCACGCAATAGCACGATCGGATCGAACATCGCCGGCCGCCGCGACGTCCATAACGCGAACAGCTTGCCGGTCTTGCCCCGAATTACGCGGCGGAACACGCCAGTGCGGTTCGAGAGCAGGGAAATGCAGTACTCCCGGAGGTCCTTACCGTTCATTCCAGCACAGTAAGCCGCGCCGAAAATCGCGCCGATGCTCGTGCCAGAGATGATGTCCGGACGTACGCCGAGTTCATCGAAGGCTTCCAGAACGATAATGTGGGCCAGCCCACGCGCGCCGCCACCGCCTAGCGCGAGGCCAACGCCAGATGCTGCCGACCCGGTCGTCTGAACCGGCCTGACGGCTTTGGCCGGGGTCGAGGTGACGTCGCCGCCGCGCCTTGCCAACCGCTCCTGCTCAACCATCGCCATGTCTCTTTCCAGCGCATGCGGTGCCAGCTGTCGCACGCGCAACGTCGCGCCAGCCGATGTCGCGGCGATAAAAGCCATCCGGCCAGTCGATTCGTCTGACCGCCTCATAAGCCCTGTCCTGGGCTTCGCGCACAGTCTTGCCCAATGCGGTTACGCTCAGAACCCGACCCCCTGCTGCTATCAAACGGCCGTTCTCGCGTTTCGTTCCGGCATGAAACACCGCAACCCCGTCGATCTGCCCGGCCTCTTCCACCCCGCGAATTGCGCTGCCCTTTTGGTAGTCGCCTGGATAGCCACGCGCGGCCATCACCACTGTAAGCGCCGTTTCAGCGTGCCAGGACAGATGTGCCTCGTGCAGCGTGCCGTTACACGCCGCCATCAAGACTGGCAATAGGTCTGATTGCAACCGCATCATCAGCACCTGCGCCTCGGGATCGCCGAAGCGGACATTGTATTCGATCAGCTTTGGGCCGGCGGCACCGATCATCAGCCCGGCATAGAGCACGCCGCGATACGGCATGCCGCGCGCGGCCATCGCCATAATGGTCGGCGTGATGATCTCATTCATGACGCGGTCGCACATTTCAGCCGGCATGATTTTCGCCGGCGAGTAGGCGCCCATCCCGCCTGTGTTTGGACCGGTGTCGCCGTCAAAGGCGCGCTTGTGATCCTGCGCGGCGACCAGCGGCAGCGCGGTCTCGCCGTCGACGATGGCGAAGAAGCTGGCTTCCTCGCCCTCAAGGCAGTCTTCAATCAGCACCTGCGCGCCCGCGGTACCAAAGGCTCCGGAAAAGCACGCGTCGATCGCGGCTTTGGCCTCCTCCCGCGTCTGTGCAATCATGACGCCTTTGCCGGCCGCTAGCCCGTCCGCCTTAATCACGACTGGCAAACGGCGCTGAGGCAGATGTGCGCGGGCCGATTCGGCAGTATCAAAGGTTGCATAATCTGCTGTCGGGATGCCGGCGTCGGCGCAGAGGTCTTTCGTGAAGCGTTTCGAGCCTTCGAGCTGCGCGGCCGCCTTGGAGGGGCCGAATACGCGAATACCTGCATCGCTGAGCGCATCGGTCAGTCCGGCCACCAGCGGCGCTTCCGGCCCCACAACAACCAGCCCGATGCCCTTTTCCCGGCAGAACGCGGCAACGGCCTCGTGACGGTTGACATCAAGGGCCACACATTCGCCAATCTCGGCCAGGCCGGCATTGCCCGGCGCGCAATAGAGCCGCGTGAGCAATGGGCTTCGGGACAACACCCACCCGAGTGCGTGTTCGCGCGCGCCTGAGCCGATCAAGAGAACATTCATGAAGATGTGCCGTAACGGTTTTGCCGCGCCTTGCGGCCCTGCCAGTCTTCTAACTGCAAAACCCGCCGGATGAAACCGGCCGGCCTTTCGAATCGCCGCGGTTTTGCTGATCCTGCCGAAAATGCCTATGTTCCCTAAGCCAGCGCGTGCAGCAGCAGGAGAGCGACCGACTTGCCCACCTCAACCACCGCCCCGGCGAGCAATGTCGCGGAATATTCCGTCTCTGAAATTTCCACCGCCATCAAGCGCACGATGGAGGACAATTTCGGCTTCGTGCGCGTGCGCGGGGAACTGGGGCGGATCTCGCGGCCGGCCTCCGGCCATGTTTATCTCGATCTCAAAGATGAGCGCGCGGTGCTGGCCGGCGTGATCTGGCGCGGCACGGCAAGTAAGCTGAAATTTAAGCCCGAGGAAGGGCTGGAGGTGATCGCTACGGGGCGTATCACGACCTACCCGGGTTCATCAAAATATCAGATTGTCATCGAGGCGCTGGAGCCTGCGGGCGCCGGTGCGCTCATGGCGCTCTTGGAGGAACGCAAGCGCAAGCTGGCGGCGGAAGGGCTGTTCGCCGAAGAGCTTAAGCAGCCGCTACCTTATCTGCCGCGCGTCATTGGCATCGTGACCTCGCCTTCCGGCGCCGTGATCCGGGACATGTTGCACGGCTTCGATGAGCGCTTCCCCAGTCATATCGTCGTTTGGCCGGTGCGCGTACAAGGAGAGACCAGCGCGGCGGAAGTTGCTGCAGCGGTTCGCGGCTTTAACGCGCTAAGACCGGGCGATCTGGTGCCACGTCCGGATTTGCTGATTGTCGCACGCGGCGGCGGCAGCATTGAGGACCTATGGGGCTTTAACGAGGAAGCGCCCGTGCGCGCCGTCGCGGCAAGCGAAATCCCGGTGATTTCCGCGGTCGGTCATGAAACGGACTGGACGCTGATCGACCTTGTGGCCGACGCCCGCGCGCCGACCCCGACCAAGGCGGCGGAATGGGCAGTGCCGCGCCGCTCCGACCTGCTTACGCGGGTGATGGAGATGCGCGACAGGCAGCGGCTCGCAATCCAGCGGACGCTCGAAGGCCATCGGCGCGAGCTGCGTGGGCTGGCGCGCGGGTTGCCGCGGCTCACCGATCTGCTCTCGCTACCCCGCCAGAGGTTCGATGCGGCCGCGGAACGCCTGATGCGGGCGCGCCATACCTATGTGGCGCAGCGGCGCGGCGAGCTGCAGGCTTGGAGCGGGCGGTTGCGCCCTGATCTGCTCAGTCAGCGAACCGCGCAGGCGCGTGAGCGGTTGGAGGTTGCGTCGGGGCGGCTGCGCCGCGCCACGACGGCCACTGTCAAGCGGGAGCGCCAGCGGCTGGAGGCGCAGGGCCAGCTTTTGAGCGCGCTGAGCCACAAGGGCGTGCTGGCGCGTGGTTTCGCGCTGATCCGCGACACAGATGGCCGCGCCGTTCGTACGGCGGATGCAGCCCGGCTGCTGAACTGCGTTGATATCGAATTTGCAGATGGCAAAGTCGGCGCTCAGATCGATGCGAAGACCCAAAAACCGGATAAACCCGGAGGTCAGCGCGGCGCGGCCGGATCGCAAAAATCGGCGAAACAGGGCAAGCTTCTGTGATCACGCTTGCGTTTTAACGCTGGGTCGGGCGAGAAACCTGGGCGCGGCGCCGGCGTCGCAACGATATTGGGCATGGAGCGCAGACTTGACGCGACTTATTCTGCATGTCGGCCATCCAAAAACTGGCACTACAACGCTACAGTACGCCCTGCTCACGAACCGGAGGCGTCTCGCCAGAAAGGGCATTTGTTACCCGGCCATAGAAAAGGAGTACAAACACTCTCTCTTAATCCCGCACTTACTCAAGACGGAAAAACCGGATTTATGCCGCCGCCTGAAAATCAGCCCTGAGCAGCTTGCAGAAAGATCGCGGCGCGCTTGGTCGCAGATTTGCGCGTCAACGCGTGACACAGCCACGGACCTGGTCATCATCAGTGCGGAGGGGTTCTGGGGCCGCGGGTCATCACAGGAAATTGCCTGGCTGTGTTCAAGCTTGCGCGAGATCGCCGACGAGATCCACCTCGTTGCCTACTTGCGCAGCCCGGACCAGCTGTTCTTGTCACGCCTTAACCAGAAGATGCGCAAAATGCGTAAGTTACCCCGCGTGATGGAAGGCTATTACCGAAAGAGTATCTTATCCTGCGCTTCGGGTAAGTTTGACAGAATAAGTTTGCGCGTGTTCGATCGCTCTCAGCTTGCAAAAAGTGACATCGTTTCAGATTTCATAGAGACTTTCGTGCCGGAATTGACCGAAGATATTGATAGAAGCAAGATAAGACGGACGAATGAAAGCGTTTCGACAGAAGCAATGGCATTATTGCAGGAGCTGAAGACTTCCAACGGTTTTGCGAGCGGTCTTCCAGCTCGTCGTTTGCGCGGTCGTGTCGATCGGCTCGTACGAACGGCAGACGCGGCCCTGGAGGGCGCCACACGGCCCTCTCTCCATCGGCCCGTCAGCGACGCCATCATCGCGCGCAGCGCCGACCTGCTTTGGTTGCGCGATCAGCATGGCATCACGTTTCCAGACGTGGATTACAGCCGTGTCGGCGCTCCGTCCAAGGTCGATCTCGACGCCTGCAAAGATGTTCGCGATTTTTGCCCTGTGCAGGACCAACGGCTGCAAAAACTTCGGGAGGCCGTCTCGCATGCGCTCGCAGATGCAGACATTTAGAACCGACGGACGGACGACACCATCTTGAGAGTTCGATGTTCACATGAGGGGTTCGCCTTATCGGGTTGAGCATAGCAGTGTATGGCCGTCGCCGACGCCCAAATCCGATTTGCACACAGCGAACGCTGCGCACATATCCACGGCAGGTTCGCGCGGCAGGCGCTATCGCGCGAAGTGGCCCGACAGCGCAAACTTTTGTCATCGGTCTCGCACTTTCGGTCGCGCCGCGTTATCGTGATAGCAAAGTTGAACACGCCAGGACTTCATGAACCGCTACGAAAAACCCTTCGGTCTGATGAAAGAGGCGCGGCTGCGCTACGATGACGGGGAGTACCATATCGTGATCCCTGGCGATTTCGTGCGCTGCGCCGTCACGGGCAAACCGATCCCGCTGTCAGAGCTGCGTTATTGGAGCGTCGAACATCAGGAGGCCTATGCGAGCGCGGCGATCTCGTTCCGCCGCCATCTGGAGTTGACCGGCCATCCGCGGGCCAGCGAATCGCCCGATCCCAACGGTGAACCTGGCAATAACTCGTAATCTAAAACACCTTACCCAGGCGCGCACAGGCATCGTGGCGCGGGCAGGTGACGAGGTGGTCGTTCACCATGCCGATCGACTGCATATAGGCATAGGCGAGGGTCGGGCCGGTAAAGCGGAAGCCGCGATCGCGCAAGGCGGCGGAGAGCCGCTCGCTTAGCGGCGTGGCGGCCGGCACATCCGCCGGGTGGGTGAAGCGGTTCTGTATCGCCGCTCCATCGACGAAATCCCAGAGGAAATCGCGGAGCTTAGTGGTCTCGCGCAGACGCAAGTAGGCTTGCGCATTGCCGATCACCGCCTCGATCTTGCGCCGGTTGCGGATAATCCCCGGCTCGGCCACCAGCGCGGCGACTTTATCCGGTCCGTAGCGCGCGACAGTCTCCGCGTCGAAACCGTCGAATGCGGCGTTGAACGCCTCGCGCTTGCGGAGCACGGTCAGCCAGGACAGGCCGGCCTGAAACACCTCCAGACACAGCTTCTCGAACAGGGCAGCGTCGTCGGTTTTCGGCACGCCCCACTCTTCGTCATGATAGGCGATGTAAAGCGGGTCGCGCGTCGTCCAGGCGCATTCGACGATCTGCGCGGCGCTCATTCAGCCGGAACGGGGAGATTGAAGCCCGCCCATTCAGGCACCTCAAGGGCGACCGGTGTTTCACCAGCCTTGACCGCTTCGCCGCGGCCCGCGGCTTCGCCGGCCCGGTCGATACGCACGAGCGCAAGGCCATGATCGCCTGCCCGCGAAGTCAGCTTGCCGAGATTGCTCGCCCCCGCAGTGACCGCTGCGCCCGGCTCTGGCAGATCATTGCCGCGCACGGCGACGAACCGCTTGCGCGCCGTTCCGCGGTGATGCATGCGCGAGACGACCTCCTGCCCGACGTAACAGCCTTTGTAGAAATCCACGCCGCCGAGCTGGTCGATACACGCGTCATGCGCGAACACCTCGCCTGACCCGTAGTCCGTGCCGCCTTCTGGCACGCCCTGCGCAATACGATGCGCGTCGTAATCAGCGGTTGCGCTAAGCGTCCAGCCACGATGCTCTGCCGCCGCGCGCAGCTTATCCTCCGGCCCAATCAGGCGGTCGCCGAGGAGGCCCGTGCGCGGATCGACAAACAGATGACAGCCCGCGGGCGCGGAAACCTCGTTCGGCGCGTCCCAAAGCGCTGCCACACAAAGCTGATCGGCGAGATCCGTGATCTCCACTTTCGCCCTCAGCTTGTAGAAGCCGAGCCGGCGCGTGAGATCCGCGATGCTGGCGCGCGGGCTGTCGAGCAGGTAGCCGCCCTGATGACGCAGCACCAGAAAATCGAACAGCACCTTGCCCTGCGGGGTCAATAACGCCGCATAGGTGGCCTCGCCGGGTTTCAGTTTCTCGGTATTCTGGGTGACAAGACCATGCAGGAACGGCGTCGCATCCTCGCCAGTGACGCCGATGACCCCGCGGTCCGGCAGTATTGCCAAGCATCCCTTGTTCATGAAACGGCCTCCTCACTTGAAGACAAACTCATGATTGCGTAAGCGCTTCTCAGCATCAAGCCCACGCTGAGCTTAACGGGACATTACCCTATGCCTTCCAGCTATGATCTCGTCATCGTCAATGGAACCGTCGTCAATCACGATGGCGTGTGGGAGGGCGATATCGGTATCCGTGACGGCCAGATCGCGGCATTGGGCGCAATCGGGGCGCAGGCAGGCGCGAAAGCCGTCGACGCGCGCGGGCTCCATGTGCTGCCAGGCGTTATCGACAGCCATGTCCATTTCCGCGAGCCGGGGGCCGAGCAGAAAGAAGATTTGGAGACCGGCAGCCGCGCAGCGGTGATGGGCGGGGTCACGACCGTATTCGAGATGCCGAACACCGTCCCGCCGACGACAACCGCCGAAGCGCTCACGGACAAACTGCGCCGGGCGGAGGGTCGGATGTATTGCGATCACGCCTTTTACATCGGCGCAAGCCTGGAGAATATCGGCGAGCTGCCCGCGTTGGAACGCCTGCCGGGCGTCGCCGCGGTCAAGATATTCATCGGCTCTTCCACCGGAAATCTTCTCATTGCAGAACAATCAGATCTGGAGCGGGTGCTCGCGCTGATCACACGGCGCGCCGCCTTTCATAGCGAGGATGAAGCGCGGCTGATGGCCCGGCTCGATGAGCGCCGCACGGGCAAACCGGGTAGCCATGCCGTCTGGCGCGACGCCAAGGCCGCGCGCGATGCCACCGAGCTGCTGCTGCGCCTGGCCCGCGCTTATGGCAAGCGTATCCATGTCCTGCATGTCACGACGGGCGATGAGATGCCCCTTCTGGCTGCGAACAAGGACATCGCGACCGTCGAGGTGACACCGCATCACCTTTCGCTGCAGGCGCCGGAGGATTACGAGCGGCTCGGCACTCATGCACAGATTAACCCTCCGGTCCGCGATGCGGCGCATAGAGAGGCGCTGTGGGCAGGCTTGCGCGACGGCACGGTCGATACGATCGGCTCCGATCATGCACCCCATACCATGGAAGAAAAGGCGCGCGCCTATCCCGAATCGCCGTCTGGCATGCCGGGCGTGCAGACGCTTGTGCCGGTGATGCTTGATCATGTGAATGCCGGGCGCTTGTCACTGCAGCGCTTTGCGGACCTCACCAGCCATGGGCCACAGCGCGTGTATGGCCTCGCAGGCAAGGGCCGGATCGCCGCCGGTTATGACGCGGACCTTACCCTTGTCGATCTCTCACGCGAGGCAGAGATTACGGAAGACTGGCTCGCGAGCCGTTGCGGCTGGAGTCCGTATACGGGTAAGCGCGTGAAGGGCTGGCCGATGGGGACAGTCGTTCGCGGACGCATCGTAATGCGCGACGGCGAAATCATCGCGCCCGCCGCGGGGCAGCCAGCTCGTTTCGTTGAGACCCTGCGCCCGCAGCGCGATTAGCGGCCCCTGTAAAAAAAATGCCAGGTGCCGTCCGCGCCAATGCCGAGCCGGTAAAAGTCGTAGCCCTCACTGGCCATGCGTTCGGCTTCAGCCGGCGAGACCAGACGGTAGAGTTCCACACGCTCCTGAGGCGTCAAATCGCTCACGCCGCGCGCGGCGAAATGCGGCCAGACATACATCTTGGTATCCGGCTGCGGTTCCACCGCATAGCCGCTGGTCAGGATTTCGATCAGAATCGCCATGATCTCTAGCCCCTCGCCGTCGCCGGAGCTTTCTCGCCAGTATTTCAGCGGCTCGTCCACCTTCTCGCCCTGCGACAGCACCGGCATGATCTCATTGCGCTCCAGGGCATAACGCATGTCTTCTGGATTGCCGGAACTGGCCGCACGCAGGATCGACACCCTCATGTCCTGAACCGGCGCGGGCAGGGCGCTCAGGTCGCGCTGAACTTCTGGCCGTTCATTGCGTTGCGTAGTCGCACCGTAGGCTGCAAAAGCTGTGAGCATCGGGCCCGCAGTGATCGCTGCTACTAGGCACACTGCCAGGATTTCGTTAACACCCATTGCGATTCGCGGCATTTTTGGTCCGTGCTGAGATTGTCATCGTGTGGTTAGCCGCCTCGGTTATGCTCGCCGCGCTTGGTGAGCGCAAGGTTGCCGAAGCCGGGCCAGGACAGGGTGGGGCCGCCAACATTGTGGGCCGGAGAGGCAATGACCTTCGAGACGGCATCGCTGGCGCAGACGGTCTTTTCGGAAACGCAGCTGATCCTGACGGGACTGGTCATCGGCGTTATCGTTGCCGCGCCGGTCGGACCGGTCAATGTCCTCTGTATACAGCGCACATTGGAACGCGGCTTCTGGGCGGGCGTCGCGGCGGGCTTCGGCGCGGTGCTTGGCGACGGGCTGATCGCAGCGGCGGCAGCGTTCGGGGTCACGGCGATCTCCAATCTCACGACGGACTATCGCACGACGATCCAACTGGTTGGCGGCGCCATACTGTTCATCTTCGGGGTGCGGCTTTACTTCGCCACGCCGCGAACAGGCGCTAAGGGGTCGCGCTGGGCGGAATTGCGGCGCATCGCGGAAACGATCCCCGATGTGTTCCGTCCGGTAATGCGCTATCAGGTCTGGCGGATCATGCCGCACGCCAGTGTGGTCCCGCAGAGCTTTTTCCTGACCGTGACCAATCCTGGCGCGATTCTCGGCATGTTCGCCATTTTCAGCGGGCTTGGGTCGCTGACGGGCGGTTTCTCGTCTTACTTCGACGCGTTGACGCTTGTGCTTTCGGTCATGGGCGGCAGTTTGCTCTGGTGGATCGGTTTGTCGCACATCATTTCTTCACTGCGGCACAAACTCGATGATAACCAGCTTCAGCGCATTAATCAGATTGCTGGCGGCGTGCTTGTGGGCTTCGGCGTACTTCTGATCGGGCAATTGCTGATCGCGTGAGGTTATTGCAGCCGCCGTCTGAGGGTAAATTCGCCGCGCTCGACGCGCGCCTTTAATCCTTCGGCCATGCTTACGACCGCGCTTTCGCCGTAGGCTTCGACCAGTTCGGAGAACGCCGCGAACAGCGCTGCGTTCGCCAGCATGTGCGGGGTGACGCCGTCGCCGATGGCGTCCTCCCAGGCTTCGGCGATATAGCGCAGCGCTTCGGTCTCTGCCGCCTCAAGCTCTGGCGGCAGGCTTTCCAGCCGATCGTGTAACCAGCGCGTATACACAGCTCTTGCTCCCTGAACATTGGCAACGGGGCGCGTCGTGCGACGCCACGGCCGGGACCGGCCGCGCCGCGTTGCGCCGGATCTTCACCGGTAGCATGGCCAACATGAACGCCGGCAGAATAACCTGGCCGGCGCGTTCACGCATTCTCGCAAGCGATTAACGATTAATTCAGTAAAGTCAGGGCTGTGATCACCCAGCTGTATCGAGTATACGCTGGGTCAGCGTACGGCCTTCTCTCATAAGGCGGTCGATAGACCTGCGGGCGAGATCAGTGCAGCGGCGGTAAGTGCGGCCGTAACCGCGATAACCCTTGTTAAAGCTGCGCACCAGCTGCGCCCGGCGCAGGGCCGATGAACCCTCCGCATCAACGAGCCCGCGCATCTGGTCACGCCATCGCTGGCCGTCGTCACCCCCACACAGCGCCCTCAGGTAATGCACCGCACCGAGCACTTCGGCCAACTGAAAAAGAGCGGTGTCGTAGGGCCGTCCATCCTGACGCTCGCTGGCTGCGCCCTCGCTGGTCTGTTGAGCGGAAACTTGAGGTGGCGAGGCAAGACCAAGCGCCAAAACGAGCGCAACGGCCAGAGCCGCGAAAATGCGTCTGTGGCCGCCGCGCGCGAAGCTGTTGTGGCGTCTGTCCATCATTGCACGGGTCCGGTCGTCACACCGGAGATGACGGGCGCAGCTAGGCCTGCGCAACGTCTTCCTTCGGGATTTCCTTGCCGGTCTCCTGGTCGACCATCTTCATCGACAGGCGCACCTTGCCACGATCGTCAAAGCCTAGAAGCTTGACATAAACCTGATCGCCTTCCTTAACGTAGTCGCCGACCGATTTGGCTCGTTCTGCCGAAAGCTGGGAAATATGGACCAGACCGTCTTTCGCGCCGAAGAAGTTCACGAACGCGCCGAAATCAACGACTTTGACGACTTTGCCCATGTAGATCTCGCCGACTTCTGGTTCGGACGTCATACCCTTAATCCGGCCCATGGCGTCAGAGATTGAGGACTCATCCGGCGCAGCGATCTTCACGGTGCCGTCGTCGCTGATGTCGATCTTGGCGCCAGTTTCTTCCACGATAGCGCGGATCACCGCCCCGCCCGGTCCAATGACTTCGCGGATCTTATCGGTCGGGATCTGGATAATTTCGATGCGCGGCGCATGCGCGCCGACAGCCGGCCTCGCTGAGTCGAGGGCTTGCCTCATTTCTTCGAGGATGTGCATACGCCCCTGTTTGGCCTGATCCAGCGCGACCTGCATGATCTCCCGTGTGATGCCAGTGATTTTGATGTCCATCTGCAGCGAGGTGACCCCGTCAACGCTCCCTGCAACCTTGAAGTCCATGTCGCCGAGATGGTCTTCATCGCCAAGGATGTCGGAGAGAACGGCGAAATCGTCTTGCTCTTTGATCAGGCCCATCGCGATGCCGGCAACCGGGTTTTTCAGCGGGATTCCCGCATCCATCATCGCTAGCGACGCGCCGCACACCGTGGCCATGGACGATGAACCGTTGGATTCGGTGATTTCAGAGACCACGCGGACGGTGTAGGGGAAGGCGTCCTGCGGCGGCATCATCGGATGGATTGCGCGCCAGGCCAGCTTCCCGTGACCGATCTCGCGACGCCCCGGGCCGCCGAAACGACCGGTTTCGCCAACCGAAAACGGCGGGAAATTGTAATGCAGCATGAAGGTTTCCTTGTAGGTCCCCTCCAGCGCGTCCACGAACTGCTCGTCCTCGCCTGTGCCGAGCGTGGCGACAACCAGCGCCTGCGTCTCGCCGCGGGTGAACAGCGCCGAGCCATGCGCGCGGGGGAGCACGCCGACTTGTGAGTTGATCGGACGCACGGTCGCGAGGTCGCGTCCGTCGATGCGCTTCTTTGTCTTGATAATGTCGCCGCGGACCACGTCCTTCTCGACGGATTTGAAGGCTTCCGACACGGCTTGCGCCACAGAGCCGTCGTCATCCTCCGGCACCAATTCCGCGACAATGCTGGCGCGAACGTCGGACACCTTTTCCTGCCGGGCCTGCTTTTCACCGATCTTGTAGGCGCTGGCCAAGTCCTTCTTCGCCAACTTGGCGACCTTGGATTTATACTCGGACTCGGCGGCTTCGGGCGCTTCCCATGGCTCATTTGCAGCAGCTTCGGCCAGATCGATGATCGCATCGACCACCGGCTGAAAATGCTCATGGCCGAACATTACGGCCTCCAGCATGGTTTCTTCAGGCAGTTCAGAGGCCTCCGACTCGACCATCATTACGGCGTCGCCGGTGCCGGCCACCACCAGGTCCAGCTTGCTTTCACCCATGTCGTCGAGCGCCGGGTTGAGCACGTAATCACCCTCGATGTATCCGACGCGCGCCGCGCCGATCGGGCCGAGGAAGGGGATGCCGGACAGAGTCAGCGCCGCTGAGGTCGCGACCATCGCAACGATGTCGGGGTCATTCTCCATGTCATGAGAAAGGACCGTGGCAATGATCTGCGTTTCGTTCTTGAAACCATCGGCGAACAGCGGGCGGATCGGCCGGTCGATCAGCCGCGAGGTGAGCGTTTCCTTTTCAGTCGGCCGGCCTTCGCGTTTAAAAAAGCCGCCCGGGATCTTGCCGGCGGCATAGGTCTTTTCCTGGTAATGAACGGTGAGCGGGAAGAAGTCGAGGCCGGCGCGCGGCTGCTTTTCAGCGACCACTGTGGCGAGGACCGTCGTCTCGCCGTATTGCGCCATGACGGCGGCGTCGGCCTGACGGGCTATGCGCCCGGTTTCCAGGATGAGCGGACGTCCGCCCCAATCGATTTCCTTGCGGTGTATGTCGAACATTGAGCTTCCAATTACCTTAGGCCGGCCGGACTGCCGGACCATCGTGTTTTTTGATCTCTTGCGAGCACTCTTGGTGTATCGCGATTTTGCCGCTCATCATAGAGCGAATCGGCCGATGCCCACCGGCCTGGTTGGACGCGGCAGGCTTTTGTCACGAACTGGCTGGCGTGCGCATGCCGCGGGAGGTGAGCCTGTTTGTTCGGCTCAAGGGCAAGATCCGGTGCTAGTGCAATGACACAGACACTTGATCCACGCTTCCAGCACGCTCGCACTGACGTGTCTGTGTCGGAAACTGCACTAGCGGCGTATGCCCAGGCGCTTGATCAGATCAGCGTAACGCTGGTGATCCTTGGCCTTCACATAATCGAGCAACCCGCGCCGCTGGCTCACCAGCTTCAACAGGCCGCGCCGCGAGTGGTTATCATGCTTATGCGTCTTGAAGTGCTCGGTCAGGTTGGTAATCCGCTCGGTGAGCACGGCAATCTGCACCTCCGGCGACCCTGTGTCGTTCGGTTTGGTGCTGAACTCTTCGATGAGCGCCTTTTTGCGCTCCGGTGCAATCGACATCGTTTTCTCCTCTCAGTTTGGTGCGCTCCGCACGGCAAGCCGGGATGTCGTCCAGCAAGCGTGTTAATGGTGAAATCGTCGAGATTACAGCGCCTGTCAAGCGTGCGCTGCCCCATGCGCCTTATGGAACGGCAAGATTGAACACGCGCTCTGGCGTAAATTCGCCATGCGCGACCTCGCCGAGCGCCACCAGCGTGCCGCGCTGCGTCGCATAAGCCTTAGCGTTCAGGATCGGCGCGTCGCGCCCGCGCAGCAGCACCGCCTGCCCACGGCGCACTTGCGCCGCATCTGATGAGGACAGCTTGATTTCGGTTAGATCCGCAAGCGCGATTTGAACCGGGGCCAGAAAATCGATAAGCGCCTGATCTTCACGCTCGGCAGCCTCGTCGAGCGCATTGAGCGTCACGGCCTCCTCCACCCGGAACGCGCCGACGCGCGTGCGCTCCAGCGCGCAGATGTGACCCAGGCATCCCAGCGCGCGGCCAAGATCGCGGGCGATGGCGCGCACATAGGTGCCGCGGCCGCAGTCCGCCTCGAACACGCAGGTGTCGCCGTCGGGCATGTCGACGATGTCCAGCCGGTACACCTCGACGACGCGCGAACGCAACTCAAACGCTTCGCCTTCGCGCGCCAAGTCATAGGCGCGTGCGCCCTCCACCTTCACGGCTGAGAATCGGGGCGGCGTCTGCTCGATCTCGCCGCGGAAGTCGTCCAGTGCGGCCGCGATCTGCGCGCGTGTTGGGCGTTCGTCAGTTTGCTCAACGATGTCGCCCTCGCTGTCGTCGGTGGCCGTTTCCGCGCCCCAGCGGACGGTAAAGCGATAGCTTTTTTCCGCGTCCACGGCGTACGGGACCGTCTTCGTCGCCTCGCCGAACGCGATCGGCAGCACGCCGGTGGCCAACGGATCGAGCGTGCCGGCATGGCCCGCCTTGCGCGCGTTGAGCAGCCGCTTGACCTTGTTGAGGGCGGCGACCGAGGTCAGCCCGACAGGCTTGTTCAACACCAGCCAGCCATTAACGATGCTGCGCTTTGTTCGTGATCTATTGCGTACCGGTCTCGATGCCATGTGGCGTGAACAAGCTCTCGATTAGGCTGCTGCGACAGCGCTCAGTCCAGGTCGCGCACAACCTCGGGTGAACGAAGGATTGCGTCGATCCGCTCACCCGTGTCAATGGACGTGTCGGCCGCGAAGCGCAACTCAGGCAAATATTTCAATTCCACCTCCTTCGCGAGTTCGCCGCGGAGGAATTTTTTGTGCCGCGAAAGCGCCCGGACCGCATCGGTGATCTGGTGTTTCGCCGCCTGTACATAAACCGTCGCTTGGCGCATGTCGGGGCTGGGCTGCACCTGCGCAATGGTGATGCGTAAATCGTTGAGCTCGGGATCGGCAATATCGCCACGCAGCAGGATCTCGGCCAGAGCATGGCGCAACAGTTCGCCGACCCGAAGTTGGCGCTGAGACGGCCCGCGTGGGGAACGTTGTTTGCCCATGATGGAAGCTCCTCGGGGGTCTGTCAGATCGGCCGCGCTTTTGCGCAGACACGAAAGCGGTTAGCCGCATCCGTTCCGATGGCGCGGGATTACGGCTCTATCTCTTTGCTCTGAGGCGCCATTTACCCGAACAACTGAGTCCCACGTTTCGGATCGCGCCTTAGAGCGAGCGCTCCACCTTCTCGACCCGGTAGCACTCGATAATATCGCCCTTGCGGATGTCCTGATAATTCTCAAAGGACATGCCGCATTCCTGGCCGACCTGAACCTCTTTAACCTCGTCCTTGAAGCGCTTGAGCGTGGACAGCTTACCCTCGTGCACAACGACGTTGTCGCGGATCAGCCGCACGCCCGCGCCGCGCTCGACTTTGCCTTCGGTGACCTGACAGCCTGCAACTTTGCCGACCTTGGTGATGTTGAACACCTCCAGAATTTCGGCGTTGCCCAGGAAGGTCTCACGCAGCGTCGGCTCAAGCAGGCCGGACATGGCCGCCTTGATGTCGTCGACCAGGTCATAAATGACGTTGTAGTAGCGGACCTCGATGCCCTCCTGTCGGGCAGACTGGCGCGCCTGCGAATTCGCGCGGACGTTGAAGCCAACGATTGCTGCGTCCGACGCCTTGGCGAGTGTGATATCAGACTCGGTGACTCCGCCGACACCCGCATGGACGACTCGCGCTTCGACTTCGTCCGTGCCGAGCTTCTCCAGCGCAGAGGTGATGGCTTCGACCGAACCCTGAACGTCGCCCTTGATGATGAGCGGGAACTCCTTGGCGCCTTCTTCGCCGAGCTGGCTCATCATCTTTTCGAGCGAGCCGCGCGTGCCCGCGCCTGCGGCCTTGACTTCGCGCAGCTTGCGCTGGCGGTAGTCGGTGATCTCGCGAGCGCGCGCCTCATTGTCTACGACCGCGAACTGGTCGCCGGCCTCCGGCGCGCTGTCGAGCCCAAGGATTTCGACGGGTTGCGACGGGCCGGCTTCGACCGTGTTCTCGCCGCGATCGTTGATCAGCGCGCGAACCTTGCCCCAGGAGCGTCCGGCCACCACGACCTGACCGACTTTCAACGTCCCGCGCTGGACGAGCACAGTTGCGACAGGACCGCGGCCGCGCTCCAGCTTAGCCTCGATAATGACGCCTTCAGCCGGGCGGTCCGGGTTCGCCTTGAGATCAAGCAACTCCGCCTGAAGCTGGATCGCCTCCAGCAGCTTGTCGAGATTCAAGCGCTTGATCGCGGAGACTTCGACCTCAAGCGTTTCGCCCGACATGCTTTCTACGACGATCTCGTGCTGAAGCAGATCCGTGCGGACGCGGTTGGGGTCGGCATCAGGCTTATCCATCTTGTTGATCGCGACCACGATCGGCACGCCCGCGGCCTTGGCGTGGTCGATAGCCTCGATGGTTTGCGGCATCACGCCATCATCCGCCGCCACGACCAGCACGACCACATCCGTAACCTTGGCTCCGCGTGCACGCATCGACGTAAACGCGGCGTGGCCCGGCGTGTCGATGAAGGTCACTGGATGGCCGTCCTCCGTCTCGACTTGATACGCGCCAATATGCTGGGTAATACCGCCGGCTTCGCCAGAGACCACATTCGCTTTGCGCAGCGCATCGAGCAGAGAGGTCTTGCCGTGGTCGACGTGGCCCATCACCGTTACCACCGGCGCACGCGGCTCCAGGTCAGTTTCAGCATCGTCCGCCCCAATGAAGCCTTCCTCGACATCAGCTTCGGAAACGCGCTTTGGCGTATGGCCAAACTCCATCACGATCAGTTCGGCCAGATCTGCGTCGATCACGTCGGTGATTTTGTGCATCTGCCCCTGTTTCATCAGGGCCTTGATGACATCCACCCCGCGCTCAGTCATGCGATTGGCCAATTCCTGGATGGTGATCGCTTCGGGGATTTGCACCTCGCGCTTGATCTTCTTGCCTTCTTCGCGGGCGCCCGCCAATTGCTTCTTCTGGCGTTCGCGGTGCCGGCGCAGAGAGGCAAGGCTGCGCTCGCGCTGATCATCGTCCAGGGCGTTCGAAAGCGTAAGCTTGGAGCGGGCGCGGCGCTCTTCACCGGCCGGCCGCTTCGCTGGTGCCCGTGCTTCGGTGCGGCCCTTTTTGCCTCGCTGGTCGCCCTTGCTCTTGCGTTCTTCGTCCTCATCGGCTTCAGCGGCAGGTTTTGCGGCGCGTGCCTCTGGCTTATCGGCCGCGGTGGCGGTTTTGGCCTCGCTCGCGGGCGGTTGTTCTGCAGCCGGTGCTTCCTTTGCCTCCGGCTGAGCCCCTTCTGACTTGGCCTGCGCTGGTTCGGCCTCTTTCTCCACGGCTTCCGCGACCTCAGCCGCGGCAGCGCCGTCCGCTTGAACCTGCTGCTGCTCCGCAGCTTTGCGCGCCTCTTCGGCTGTGCGCTGACGCTCGCGTTCGGCCTCCTCCGCGGCGCGTCGTTCACGCTCCAGCCGCTCGGCTTCCTCGCGCTTACGTGCTTCGCTCAGCGCGCGCACGCGGGCGTCGCGCTCTTCAGAGGATAGCTGGCGCAGCACGCGCTCACTCTTGTCGGGCTGTTTTGCCTGCGGCTTGGCCTCTGCGCGCTTCTCGCCCTCGGCGCTCCGCCCTTTGGCTTCGGCCGGCTTGGCGGCCGGCTGCTCGGCCGGCGTTGCGCCTTCGCTTTGCTGCGGTGCCGGCCCGGCGGTCCGCTTGCGTTTCTTCTCAACGAGTACCGATTTCGACCGGCCGTGGCTGAAATTTTGACGCACGCGTCCCTGCTCGACAGATTTGCCGAGGTTGAGGGTCATCGTCTTGCGCGATGAGCGCTTGCTGCCGCTTTCGGTCTCTTTGGTATCGCTCATTCAGTGTCCTGTTTCGCCAGCGTATTCTGGCCAGCAGATGTTTCGTTCGTTTGCCGCCCGCTGCGTGATGCGGTCTCGCATTCTGTGAAATGGCACAACCTTGAAGCCGCTGCAACGAAGCTAATGCCCGCACCGCCCTCTAAAACAGCGGCATGGTTGACGTTTTCCCGACCAAGAACGTTGCTCAGAGCCGCCCGCGGAAACCTGAAGATGCGCCGCGACGGTTCACGGTCCCCACCAGAGCGCGCCAAAAGTTTTCGGTCAAGGCGGCGACAGCCGTCCGGTGCGGCTTCATCAGCGTGGACGAGCGCGGCGACGTCGTCTTTCGCTAACGCGTTTGCGACCTTCGCAAACCCGACAGCCACCTGTCCAGCCTTATTCGCGAGAGCCAGATAGCCTAACGCCGTCTGCTGAAGGGCTTTCTCGACCCGCTCCGGGAGATCGTCAGGAACCTCAACCTGACGGCGAAGGCTCCGCTGAAACGCCTTACGGCGCACAGCTTCGCGGACCATAGACTTGGACGCCGTGACCCAGACGCCCCGACCAGGCAGCTTTCGCTTCGGATCAAAACAGATCAGGCCGCCGGCATCAGCGACGAAACGCAACAGGCCATCAGCCGGACGGGCTTCGCGTGTAACGGCGCAGCGCCTGAGCACCTCTTTACGGGATATAGCGCGTTCCGTCACCAAATTCATCCCCCGTTTTACCGGCCCTCCGCAGCGGTTTCGGAATTTGCCTCGGCCTCGGCCTCCGCTGCTTCCGCGTCGGCTTCTGCGGCCAGCCGGTCTGCTTCGAGTTCTTCCTCGGTGAACCAGCCTGCTGCAACGCGCGCCCGCATGATCAGGTCTTCAACCTCAGGGCGGCTCAGGTCGAAACTTTCGAGGGGGCCTGAAATGTGCTCGCGACCTTCCTCGGTGCGTTCTTCATAACCAAGCAGATCGTCGGCTGCGCAGTCGGCAACATCCTCCACGGACTTGATGTCATTTTCGCCAAGCGCGACCAGCATCGGCGCGGTCAGATGCGGCAGCCCGGCGACAGCGTCGGCCACGCCAAGCTCTTTGCGGCGCTCTTCGAGTTCAGCTTCACGTCTTTCGAGGTAGTCACGCGCCCGGTCCTGAATTTCCTGCGCAGTATCTTCATCGAAGCCTTCGATCCCAGAAATCTCGTCAAGCTCGACGTAGGCGATTTCCTCCATGCTGCTGAAACCCTCCGACGCCAGGAGCTGAGCAATGACCTCGTCAACGTCCAGCGCGTCCATGAAGGTCGTGGTGCGCTGGGAAAACTCCTTCTGTCGGCGTTCGGCTTCTTCCGCCTCCGTCATAATATCGATGTCCCAGCCGGTCAGTTGCGTGGCAAGACGCACATTCTGCCCGCGCCGGCCGATCGCCAGGCTGAGCTGATCGTCTGGCACCACAACCTCGATGCGCTCGGCTTCCTCATCTAGCACCACCTTGACCACTTCGGCTGGCGCCAGCGCGTTGACGATGAAGGTTGCCGCGTCCGGCGACCACTGGATGATGTCGATTTTTTCGCCTTGCAGCTCGTTCACCACCGCCTGAACGCGGCTACCACGCATGCCGACGCAGGCGCCCACCGGATCAACGGAGGTGTCATGCGAGACAACTGCGATCTTGGCGCGGCTGCCAGGGTCGCGTGCAACCGACTTGATCTCGACGATGCCATCATAGATTTCCGGCACCTCCTGCATGAAGAGTTTGGCCATGAATTCGGGCCGGGTGCGCGACAGGAAAATCTGTGGCCCGCGCGTCTCGGCGCGCACATCGTAAATAAATGCGCGCACGCGGTCGCCATATTTGAACTGCTCGCGCGGCAGCGTCTCGTCGCGGCGGATGATCGCTTCGGCGCGGCCCAGATCAACGATGACGTTGCCATATTCCACGCGTTTGATGACGCCGTTGACGATCTCGCCGATGCGGTCCTTGTATTCCTCATACTGGCGCTCGCGCTCGGCCTGGCGGACCTTCTGGACGATGACTTGCTTGGCGCTTTGGGCCGCGACGCGGCCGAAGTCGAGCGGCGGCAGCGGCTCGGCGATATAATCGTCGATCTCGGCTTCCGGGTTGCGCGCGCGCGCCTCTTCCAGGGCGATCTCGGTGGAGTCATCCTCGACCTCCTCGACCACGCGGAGCAGCCGCGCAAGCCGGGTCTCGCCGGTCTTCGGGTCGATTTCCGCGCGGATCTCGCTGTCCGCGCCGTAGCGCGCCCGGGCCGCTTTTTGGATCGCGTCTTCCATCGCGGCGATCACCAATTCGCGGTCAATCGACTTCTCCCGCGCGACCGCATCGGCGATCTGCAGCAGTTCAAGCCGGTTCGCGCTTACACCTTCTTGTGCCATTCTTTTCGCTCCGGTGGGGATTCTGACAATCTAATCAGTGTCTCATGTGTCCGCAGCGTCGTCATCGCCGCTGTCGCGACGCGCTTTGGACGCATTCATCAAGGCGTCGGTCATGACGAGCTTAGCGCTTTCAATCAGCGCGACCGGGAACCCGAGCATACAGGGTTCGCTCTGACCTTCCAGCGTCACGGTGAGCCGCACCTCATTTTCTGCGGCATCGTAGCCCTCGATCACGCCGCGAAACCGTTTGCGGCCGTCGACCGGCTCGCGCAGCGCAAGTTTGGCTTCGTGCCCCGCCCATGCCTCGAAATCTGACGGGCGTACCAGCGGGCGGTCAATGCCCGGCGACGAAACCTCAAGATGATAGCGCCCCGGAATCGGATCATGCGCATCCAGAAGCGGCGAGATCGCACGGCTGGCATCCGCGCAGTCCTCGACGGTGACATCGCGGTCGGGCCGGTCAAACATAATCTGCACGGTTCCGCCATCACGTCCCGAAAGCAGCACGCGCACCAACCGAAGGCCCAGTTCCTCCAGCGCCGGCTCTATAAGCGCGGCGATCTCGGCGGACGCCCCGGTCTCCTGCGTGAATCGGCTGTCGGCTCGGCTCGCGTTTAGATTTTCGGCCTGACGTGTCGCCAAGGTGGCCTCATCTCCGGGTTGGTTGACGGATCGGCTTCAGCGGCGGGCCCAAATACAAAAAGAGCGGACCCCGTCAAGGGCCCACCCGCCGCGTTCGGTCGGTGCCTTTAGCTTGAAGGTAAGGGAAGCCGCTTTAAGATGCAACGCCCGGGAAGCTTTCCCAGTTGCGAAAGTGCGGTCTGCGCAACGCCTTGACCGTGTTCAGCGCCGCCGCAAGCGGAAATAGGCGCAGCGACGGCCGGCGGCGATGGCCTTGGCTTCGTAGCGTGTTTGCGGCCAGCTCTCGGGGCGCGCGCGCCAGTCTACCGGTCGCCGGGCCGTCCAGACGAAAGACCCCTCGCGCCGGAAGGCCAGCAGCGCCGTGCGGGCATAATCGCCGATATCTGTCGCGAAGCGCAGTTCGCCGCCAGGGGGCATGACGCGGGCGAGCGCGGCGATATTCTCCGCGCGCAGAAAACGGCGTTTGCGGTGGCGGCGCTTGGGCCAGGGGTCCGGGAACAGAATGAAGGCCCGCACGATTGAGGCTTGCGGGAGCCAAGCCAGCAGGTCGCGCGCGTCGTCCGGATGGACCGCGACATTGCACAGGTTATCGGCCTCGACCGCAGCCAGAACCTTTGCAACGCCGTTGATATATGGCTCACAGCCGATGAGCCCTGCCTGCGGGTTCGCCTGCGCCTGCCAGAGCAAATGCTCCCCCGCGCCGAAGCCGATTTCGAGCCAGACCTCATCGACCGGCGCCGCGAACTGCGCCGTCAACGGTTGTGGCGGCGGGCATGACAGGTCAGGCTGCAGGCGCGGCAACAGGGTGTCCACAAGCCGGCGCTGCCGCGGCGTCAGCTTATGCCCCTTGCGTCGGCCGAAACTGCGTTCGCCGAGCGGCTGGCGTGTATTCGCGGACATGCCTCTTGGTCAGGTTCAACCTGGTTGTCAGGTCAATGCGGCCTTTAGCGGCTCCACCAGGTCGAGCTTTTCCCAAGAAAAACCGCCATCCGCATCCGGGTCGCGGCCGAAATGACCGTAAGCTGCTGTGCGTTTGTAGATCGGCCGCCCGAGTTGCAGATGCTTAAAGATTCCGCGCGGGCTGAGGTCGATCGCTTCGCGGATTGCAGCGTCGAGCTTCAACTCGTCGACGCGGCCGGTGCCGTGCAGATCTGCGTAAATCGCAAGTGGCTTGGCGACGCCGATGGCATAGGCGAGCTGAATGGTGCACTTCTCCGCCAGGTCCGCTGCAACCACGTTCTTCGCGACGTAGCGCGCCGCGTAAGCGGCCGAGCGATCAACCTTCGATGGATCCTTGCCGGAAAATGCGCCGCCACCATGCAGCGCCGCGCCGCCATAGGTGTCGACGATGACCTTGCGTCCCGTCAGGCCCGCATCGCCTTCCGGCCCGCCAATAACGAATCGCCCGGTCGGATTCACGTAGAAGTGATCCTCGTCGCACATCCAACCCGTCGGCAGCGTGTCCTCAACGAAGCCGCGGACAATTTCGCGAACACGCTCTGTGGTGACATCCTCGATATGCTGGGTCGAAACCACCACCGATGTTGTCCTGGCGGGCTTGCCGTCTTCATATTGCAGCGTGACCTGGCTCTTCGCATCTGGTCCCAACTCCGGCACCGCGCCTGCATGCCGCGCCTTGGAAATACTCAGCAGGATCTTGTTCGCGAAGTCGATAGGTGCGGGCATGAGCGAGTCTGTCTCATTGCAGGCGTACCCGAACATGATGCCTTGGTCGCCGGCGCCTTGGTCGTCCTCGTTGTCGCGGTCGACGCCCATCGCAATATCGGACGATTGCTCATGCACATAGCAGGACACCTCCGCGTTGCGCCAATGGAAGCCCGGCTGCTCGTAGCCGATATCGCGGATCGTCTCACGCGCCAGCCCGATGAGCGTATCGTGGTCGATTTCTTCGGGGCCCTTGGTTTCGCCCAGTAGGATCACGCGATTGGTCGTAACCGCCGTCTCGACAGCGACGCGCGATGCCGGTTCAGCGCCGATAAACCTGTCCACGATCGCATCTGAAATCTGGTCGCAGACTTTGTCCGGATGACCTTCCGAGACGGATTCGCTGGTAAAAAGATAGTTCTTATGGCTCACACGAACCCCCTTGATAGAAACCTGCGTGGGCAGCGCATTTGAGATTTGAACCTGATGATTGTCGGGCGCAGCAGCGGGCGCCCGGGTTTTGCGATGGGCCGCGCCCGGCGCGGGCGGCTTACGCGGCTAGCTGACCTCTTCGTGCTGCTCGGCGTCGGCCATGGCGCGGACCATGTCAACGATAGATTTGCGAACCTTCGGATCTCTGATCCGCACGAACGCGCGGTTGAGTTCCACACCCTCGCGGCTGTCGAGGAAATCCATGACATAAGTCTCGGAATTCCGTTCAGCAAAGCCTGGCGCGCCTGCACCTTGCTCTAGCGAGTCAAGGCCCTCGAAAAAGAAACCGACGGGTACGCTCAAGACCTCGGCAAGCTGAAACAGACGGCTCGCCCCGATCCGGTTCGTACCCTTTTCATATTTTTGGATTTGCTGGAAAGTCAGATTCATCTGCTCGCCAAGCCGTTCCTGGCTCATCCCGATGAACATGCGCCGAAGTCGCACGCGGCTGCCAACATGAACATCGATATGATGTGGCTTCCGGGCGGCCATGGCCGTCCGCTCCTCAGGTGCCGACAAGCTTGCGGTCATTTGTTTGGTCGTTTTTTTGGCCGTGTAGCCCGCCTGCGCTTCGCGATCGCGCGCCATTCCTCTGTCCCCCAACACTTTCTCGTGCCCAGCGCCACTGTACACAATTCCATGGTTGTAGATAGCCCGGAATACAGCGTCAACTGATCGTTAAGCCGATCGCCGCGATCAGTCTTGTTCTGGTTAAGGGGTGTTGCGTGCGTCTTGGCGCAAAAAAGCTGTCAGCAGATGCATCGCAATGATGATCAAACCGCCGCCCAGTAGCACGCTCAGATGTATGGTCACCGCCGCTCGGCCGTAAGGCGGCGCGGGGATTGCGCCGGGAAGCCGCGTGTCGATCACGCCCATGCTCTCAAGCGGAAGCGAGGCGCGCAGGCGGCCATGTGCATCGATCACGGCCGATATGCCGGTATTCGCCGCGCGGATCACGGGAAGCCCTTGTTCGACCGCGCGCATGCGCGCCTGATGCAGATGCTGGTAGGGGCCGGCCGTCTCGCCAAACCAGGAATCGTCCGTGAGGTTCAGCAGCCAGGCCGGGCGCTGGTCCGGCGTCACCACCCCGGGGAAAATAATTTCGTAGCATATGAGCGGGGTGAAACGCGGCAGCCCCGCCAGCGTCAGGTTCTTGATGGCGTTACCCGGAGCGAACCCGCCCGGCAGGTTCGTCAGCTGTCTGACGCCCAACGCCTCCAGCGTTTCCTGGAACGGCAGATATTCGCCGAACGGCACAAGATGCGTCTTGTCTGCCGTGGCGGCCACGCGCCCGCGATCGTCCAGCGCCAGCAAACTGTTGTAGACTGCAGAGACGACCCGCTCGCCATCTGCGTTCGTGACAGTCTCCGCGCGGTTCGCGCCTGTGATCAGCATGGCGCCCGGCGGCAGCAGGCTATTGAAGGCCTGTTTCTCGCTTTCGCCTGCGACCTGCGTATCAAACAGATAGACGAAGGGAAGCGCGGCTTCCGGCCACACCACATGGGTAATGCCGGCTTGATCCAGCGACGCGCCATTGCGGCTCAGTCGCAGGTACCGGGCAAAGATACCATCACGCGCTTCCGGCTTCCATTTGTCCGCCTGCGGGATGCTGGCCTGTACAATGCGCAGCTTCGGCCCCGCCACATCAGGCGGCAGAGGCTCCGAGAGCCGCCACGCGCCCCAAATTGCCATAGCGCTGAGCAAGGCCGCCGCGACACCTGGCATCGCGTATCTTTGCAGACGGGAGCCGTCATCGGTCAACGCCGCCGGAGCGGCGAAGATCAGCACGGCAAAGAAGCCAAGGCCATAGACGCCAACCAGCGCGCCGGTCTGCATCAGTGTATCTGGCGCAGCCAGCGTGTAGCCGATCGCGTTCCAGGGAAAGCCGGTCAGCACATGGCCCCGCAGCCATTCGATCATGAAAAAGGCGAGCGCGAGGGTGACCAGCCGTGCGTTGCCCGCACGCCAAGTAAGCGCCGCCAAGGCAACCGCCAGCGCAAAGAACAGCGCCAATCCGGCCGGCATCACCAACACGCCGAGCGGCGACATCCACGCGAAGCGCTCAGCCTGAACAAAGAAGGCGAAGCCGGTCCAATAGACTCCGGCGAAGAAGTATCCGAATCCGAACCACCAGCCGAGCGCCGCCGCGCCGCGCAACCGTGTGCGCAGCGTATCTGCACGGGCGACCAGACCATCAAGCAACCAGACCAACACCGGTAGCGTTGCGAACATCACCGGCCACAGATGGAGTGGCGCCAACGCCAGCGTCGATACCGCACCGGCGCCGAACGCCGCCGCATGACGACGCCAGCCCGACAGCCCTCGCAGGCTCGCCCTCGGCGCGAGCCAACCCGGCGTGAGGGGACCGGCGTGGTTCGCGTGCGCGGCCGGTCCCGGCGACGATGCCGTGTTGCTTGCGTCGCGATCGGGGCGCATGAGCTGCTCCTTCATTTCGACCCGTGGATACGCGCAAATGCCGCAAACATCATGGCGGCCTCGCGTTTTCCCGAGGGAACGGCTGTTTCGGCAGCTGCATCGATGGCCAACAGGGCGTCCCGGCAACGCGGGCCAACCGCGATGGCTACTACGTCAAGGTGATAATTGCCGACGGTCGCCAGCTTGAGCAGCCCATCCAGCGGGTGCTGGCGCATGCCTGGCACGAGCCGAAAACGCAGACGGCCATGACGGAGCAGGGCTAGCGCCATTGTTCGGCCGGACATTGCAGGCATGAGACCGTCGGGAGTTTGGGAGGGAGAGCGATGAAACGCGTCTGCATTCTGGTGGTGGCGATTGTTGTCGTGGTTGGCCAGCACAGCGGCCTCGCCGCTCGCGACTTAACCGGCGCTTATCCCGCAGCCGAACTGAAGACGGATGGAGAGCGGCTGGGTAAGCGGGTGCGGCAGCTCTTCGAGGTCATCAAGCCGATGCTGAGCGACGCAGAACGCGATAAGCTCAAGGATGTGGTGCTCTTTTTCCCCGAACCGCGCGAAGGCGACTATTTCCTCAATTTTTACGCCGTTAGCCATCAGGGCCGCGCGGTCGTCGTAATGCCGATGCTTTCGCTAAAGGTGCTTGAAGACCTGGCGACGGCCTATGCTTGGCTCTACGCGAATGGTTACAGCCTGAGCACGGTCGATCTATACTTTGCGATGCTGCAACACCGCGACAGGGACGACTTTCCAGGCGGCGACTATCCGGCCTTGCTCGACGCGCTTGGCATCCCGGATAACGCCTGGGACGATCCGCGCGTCGATAAGCTGTCGCTGTCATTTCGCAACGAAGCGCTCGCATTTATTCTGCTGCACGAACTCGGGCACATCCTGTTCGAACATAAAGGTTATGACCAGATAACGCGGGCGCAGGCCAGGCAGGATGAGACGCAGTCAGACCGCTTCGCGCTCGATGTTCTGGCACGTTCTGCCACCCCGCCGCTCGGCGCGATAATGTTTTTCCAGGCGCAGTTCTACAGCCTGCCCACGCGCGGCGAGTTCGACACGCCCGGCGATTGGCAGGATTATCTGCAGCAGAAGGCGACGCACCCACTCACCGAAGATCGGCTGAGCGATCTTGCGAGCTACATCAGCGGCCGGCTGGCTGAGCAGCGCGGCGCGGAATACGCGTTGTGGAAGTTCATCGGCCTGCGGCTGAACCAGATTATCGATATTCTGCGCGACGCCGACCTGCAGAAATGCATGATCCGCGTGGCGAAGCAGGCGCCGCTCGACATTCTGCGTCCGCGCCGCCAGACCGCGGCAAGCTATATGGCGCGCTATTGCGCTGATCTGGAATAACGCGCTCAGCGCTCTGGGCTTGGCGTGCTCCGGATGCCGATCGGCGCGGATTCGTCCTCACACCCCACGCTGATCTTCTTCCACCACGGACATTTTGCCGTGGCCTCATAGTCCTCTACAGTGCCTTGATAGGGTCCCTCGAGTTCATGCGTGCTGCCGGCCGGGGTGCGGAGCAGCTTGACGCGCTCACCCTCCGGGATATCCAACTCCGCATTCTCTGGTAGCGTCGTGCCCTGTGGGAGCGCCGTAATGGTCGATTCCATCACCTGATAATCGGCCTGCGCCAGACCCGCATAAAGCGCAATGGCCGCCACCACCGCTGCGCAACTCAGTCTCAATGAGAAAGTCATTTGTTGACCTCAATCTCCCTCTCCGCTGGGCCGCCGCGGCCCAGCAGCCACGGGCTATAGTGCCCGCCCCAAACACCGGCCAGCCACCCGAAAAACAGGCTGGCTGACGGTATGACGAGATCATACGCCGCAAACATTATCGCGCCTATGACAATCAGCACGCCGACGCCAACAACGGAGATGAGCACGTCATAGCGCTTGATCCGCCATTGCCACGACAGCCAGAATCCGAGCACGGCCACCAGAAGAACCATCACAGCCTCAATGGCAAACGGCGTGCCGAGGATAGCGCGGCCATCGAGCCACTGCGCGATCATCTGCGCGTGAATGAAAACGCCCGGGGTCTTCGCGCCATCGGTTACCGAAAAGGGCGTGAGATGCTGGTCGCGGTTAAAAAGATCCCCGCCGATCAAGACGAGACGATCCTGGAACGCCGGCCGCCAACTTTTCGGCAGAATCTCTTCGTCGTCGCTGCCCGGGGCGTGCGACGGTACCGTAAAGGTCGGAAACAGACTGCCGCCGCCGCTTTCAGGTTCGCGTTGCCATGCGATCAGACCGCTTGGCTTGTCGCCTCCCTCCCAGCCGCCGGCGCGCGCCATCTGTTCCGCCAGGCTCGGCATCCCCTGGACCGCTCCAGGCATGTAGCGCACGACGCCGTCACTGATGCTCAGACCGCTGCGCTCGCGCTGGATCACGATATGGCCGACCCGGCGTCGAGCACGTTCGAGAAAGCGTTGCTGATAGGCCAATTGCTCCGGCCGCAGTTTTGCGATCTCGTCGTTCACAGCGCCCAGCACGATGTCCGCGCGGGCCTGGCGCAGCGCCGCAATCAGCGCGTCGGTCTTCTCAGGGACGGTCTCACGCTCAAAGATGATGTCCAGGCCGATCGCCTCTGCGCCAGCTGCGTCCAGGGCCTGCACCAGTTCGGCCAGCAATCGGCGATCGACAGGCGAGATTGTGGGGTATTGCGCGAGTGTCTGTTCTCCGATCAGCACCACGGCGATGTCATCGCGCGGCTTGGCCGGCTGATCGGACAGGAAATAGGTGCGCCAGTCATAGGTCCACTTATCCGGCGCTGTGGGCAGCACATTGGCCCAGCTTGCGGCCATGAGGGCGACGGCGACAATTACGCCCCACACCACCCCGACAAGCCAAGGCGTCTTGCGCCTTCGCGTGTGTGCTGAACCCTGCGCCATGCGGACGTTCCTTGAGTTGGATTGTGTGTACCCCGGCCCGGTTGTTCACTCAAGCACGATTGGCGGCGGTGTGCCGCATTCGCGGTGCCGCGTGCATCCAGCGGCGCTTTGACTGCGTTGAACGAAAGCTGTGTTGCGCTGCGATGGCGGCGTTTGGAGGGGCAGGAATGACAATCACGCTGTTCTATCTTACTGCGGTTGCCGTTGGCGTCGTCGCCGGAACATATCTGCCAATGAATGGGCGTTTTGGCGAGCAGTTGGGATCGCCGTTGCTCGCAACCGCCGTGTTCTTCGTGGTCGGGGCGGCGACGGCCGTCGCGGTCTGGCTGGTGGTCGGCGAAGGTAACGCATGGACGCGGCTGTCGCGCGCCTTCCCGCCATATGTCCTTCTCGGCGTGGTCAGCTTTGGGATTATTTTCTGCGCCACATTCTTCATCCCTCGAATGGGAGCGGGCGCTTACTTCGTCTGCCTCGTGTCAGGGCAGATTCTCGCTGGCATGGTCCTTAGCCATTTCGGCATCTTCGCGCCGGAGCGGCTGCCGATTACACCGCTGAAAGCCATCGGCGCGCTCGCCGTCATCGTCGGCGTGATCTGCATCCGGGTGGCCGAGAGCAACGATCTTCGCACTGCGCAGAGGAGCGACACGCGTGTGGCGGAGGAGACGCGCACGGCGCGGCGGTAGGCTATGGCTCGGGTTGACAGGTCGGGCAAATTTAGGCGCTGCGTCCAGGTCAGGTCGTGGCCGGCTGTTCTCCCGTCAGCGTAGCACCACGTCCATCCCGTCATGCGCGATGGCCGCATCCACGCCGCGCTCACGGCCCATCTCCCGCACCTTCGGCCCAAGCGTGCGTTCATCGCCCTCAACGATCTCGCGGCCGCAATGGGTGAACAGCGCACGCGGGATACCGGCCTGCTGGCACCAGCCAAGCTGCGCGCGTATGGTGGTGTGGCCGAACAGCTGGTCACCACGACGGCGCACCATGCTGCGTGTCAGCGTCGACCCGTCGCCGATGAACAGGTCCAGGTCCTCTAGCGCATCATCTCGCGCATGCACGTCCACCACATCCGGCGCGTAGAATACAGCCTTGCGCCCAGTTTCGATGCGATAGCCGACAGCCGGGGCGCGCAGCGAATGCATCACCGAAAAGGCCTCAAAGCGGATTCCCTCGATCTCAAACGGTTCGCGCGCCTTCACCTCAATACGTTTTTCGATCGGATAGTCGTCGATCGCTGACCAAGTCTCCGCCGTAGCATAGACCGGGCAGGCCGTCCCATCCGCCAGTCCGAAGGCATGGTCGGGATCCGCGTGAGTGAGCACAATGGCGTGCGCGCCGATCCCCTGAAATTCGTCTTTCCAATCTGCGCCGCAGTCGACCATCACGTTGGTATCGTAATGACTCACCAGCAGCGTACTGTGCCGGCGGTGCCGCCGGTTCGCCGCCGCGATATAGCCGCGCGTGCCCAGAAAGGTCAGCTTCATGGTGTCAATCTATCCGTTCCCAATCGCGCGGTATGGTCCCAACGCTGCGCGCTAAGGTCGAGTTGTTGCCAAGCCGGCAAGCCGGACTCAAAAGCGAAATTCGCTCCACCAGGCGAAACAGCACGTCAACTCTGCTAAACTGGGCGTCCTGCACCCCATCTCTTATCTGGGATCCCCGGCCTGCCAGACTTCCAATGAGATTGCTGCTTTATGGCTGAAATCGATGCCGAGGCTGACGAGACACCGCGGTCGCGAACAGTGGGTCTGGTGCTACTCGTGACCGTGGTGTTCGTCATCGGCCTCGAGTGGCATGGCGGAATGGTTTTCGTCCATGGCGCCGCCGCGGCCGTTTTGGCGTTCGTCATCGTGGTGACACCAACCGTTGCGTGGTCACGCCGGGTGTTCGTCCTGGTGGGGCTGGGATTATTCATCACGGCGCTGCTCACGCGATCTGACTGGCTGGAGATCATCGAGGCCGGGCTGCAGAGCGCAGCCTTTATTGCCGCATTCTTCACGGCATCGGCCTGTCTGCGCAACGCCTCCGCGACATCTCCGTCGATCGCCGAGAGCGGGCGCTATCTTGCGCATCAGCCGCCGGGCCGGCGCTACGCGGCCCTGACTGGAGGCGGCCATCTGTTCGGGATCATCCTGCTTTATGGAGCGATCGGTTTGCTGGGGACCCTGGCCGAGGCCAGCGCGCGACGCGAGCCGGATCCGGAAATCCGCCGTATTCGCGTTCGCCGCATGCTGCTGGCGATCCAGCGCGGTTTCGTCTCGACGCTGTCATGGTCGCCGCTAACTTTCTCGATGGCGATTTCCACCACATTGGTGCCCGGCGCGAGCTGGGCCGATGCGTTCGCTTTCGGGCTTGTCGGTGCTATGATCCTTGCTGGCACTGGCTGGGCGCTTGACACGATCTTCAAGCCGCGTCTGTCCGGCCCGCGGCCCCGCGTTCAGCCGGCGGGGACGTGGCGCAGCCTGATTCCGATGCTGATCCTGCTGGCGATCCTGTTGTCGACGGTGGGCGGATTGTCGGCCGTGACGGGGTTGCGGGCAGTCGCCGTCGTGCTTGTGGTTGTGCCGCTGCTCGCGGCGGGCTGGATCGCGATGCAACATGCTGCCGATGCCCCGTTGAACCATGTCTTGCAGCGCGCGGCCGGCTATTCCGAAGACTTGTTCAACTACCGCTCGGAGATGGTCCTGCTGGTCATGGCCGGATTTATCGGCACATTGGGGTCGCGCTTGGTGCTGCCGTTGTTGTCCGGCTCCATGCTGGACGTGTTTGCCGTGCCGGTCTGGGTGATCCTGGTGGCTATCGTCTGGGTTATTCCGCTGACCGGCTTGATTGGCATGAACCCAATCCTCTCGGTGTCGCTGATGGCTCCGCTGTTGCCGAGTGCAGAAGCCATGGGTATTACCCCGGCCGCGGTGATCGTGGCGATCACCTCCGGCTGGGCGCTCGGCGGGGCCAGTTCGCCTTACACCGCGACAACTCTGCTCGTCGGCAACATCGCTAAGGTGAGCGCCTGGCGCGTCGGTCTGGTCTGGAACTGGCTTTATACAGTGCTCTGCGGGCTCTTGTTGTCGGGATGGGTTGTCGTCGTTGCGCAGATTTAGTGCGGTGCCACAGACGCTTGATTCACGACCGCATTCAAGTGTCTTCGTCACTGCACTAGCCTGGTTCGCGTTTCCAATTTGGCGTAAAGAGAAGACGATCCTTTACATTTGACGCCCGTGCTGATCGCTGAAGCGACAACGCACGTAGGATACGATGTCGCAGTTCAATTGCTCAGGAGGAAAAGAATTCATGCAAATCAAGGACCGCCTCGAATTTGCGACGAAACCCGAGCCGCTGACGTTTCCGCCCGATGCGTTCGTGTCCGAAGCCACCGCGAAGATGGCGGAGCTGGATTACGGGTCGGTGATTGTCGTTGACCCGCAGAATAAGGTGGTCGGCATGGTCACCGAGCGCGACATCCTTAAGCGCCTCGTGAACGCAGGGCGCGATCCGGCGCAGACCAAGCTTTCCGACATCATGACCGAGAAGCCGCGTGTGGCACGCGCCGATGATAATCTTCTGGAGTGGCTGGCGATCATGTCAAACGAGCGCTTCCGCCGGCTGCCAATCGTCGACGAGGACGGGCGCGTTATTTCGATCATGACGCAGGGCGACTTCGTCTCCTACACATGGCCCGACCTGCTGGAGAACGCTAAGCGCCTGACCAGCGCCACGGTCAGCAACAATTATCAGATAATGATCGTCGTCGGTGGCGTGCTGGTCTATTCGCTGGCGCTGATCGGCGTGCTGCAGACCCTCTGAGCATCAGTTGTCGGCGTCGCGCGCGCGTTCTTCACGCTGGCGATACCACCAGACAACGAACCGGCGACGCCATCGCCGCACGACCGGCAAATCGTAGGACAAAACCAAAAGGCCCAGCGGCAGCATCCAGAACCCGACAATCGGCAGGAAGCCCAAGATTCCGCCGAATATGAGCGCCGCGCCCAGGCTCATGCGCAGCAGCCGTGAGCGCGGCAGCGTGATTTCCCGGTTCCCGAGCCGGATCTTGTGTGCACGGGGTTCCGGCGGCGAGCCAGCATCGCGACAGGCGTCGTCTTCACTTTTGTCGCGGCGGTCGGTCATAGCGCGATGACCGGACAGGAGTGGCGGGCTGGATAACGGTTTATCAACTGTTCGCTGCTGCGTTGGAGTTGCGGACGCGCCTGCGGTGCTCTAATTTAGGGTGGTGTTGCGTTGAGGCGTTTGTTATACGCCTTGCGCGGATCGCGCAATTTCCCCGGTAGCTCAGTGGTAGAGCAATCGGCTGTTAACCGATTGGTCGCTGGTTCGAATCCGGCCCGGGGAGCCA
>CAYXPZ010000009.1:0-47488 GCA_964466965.1 uncultured Hyphomicrobiaceae bacterium | reverse complement strand
GATCGGACATCAGTACCTCCCGTCAAAGCGTTTTCCCTGTTTCACCCCATATGCGTCGCGCCGAGTTCGCCGAACAGCCCGCGAATATCGACGGTTTCCCGCTCGCCGATGTCGTCGAAATGCTGTTCCAGCCACTGATCAGCGCTGTCCCGGCCAAGCTCGAACAGATGCAGCAGAAACGCCCATTCCGGGTTCATCCGGCTCGAAGCGCCCAGCGAGGTGACCTCTCCCGGGGCCTGGACGATGTGAACGCGCATCCGGCGGAAGCCGTCCTCGGCCATCTTGCCCTCATCCATCAGCCGGTTGATGAAATCGACTGACCGCAGTTCCTTCAGGAGGCTGGAGTTGAAGGTGATTTCGCGCAGCCGCTCCATGATCTCGCGCGGCATTGTCGGCGTGCCGGGCCGCTCCACGGGGTTGATCTGGACGATCATGATGTCGTCGGCCTCGACCTCGTGGCCATAGAACGGGAACAGCGCCGGGTTGCCCATATAGCCGCCGTCCCAATACGGCATGCCGTCGATCTGCACGGCATGGAACAGGAACGGTAGCGCGGCTGATGCCATCACCATCTCGCAGCGCAACTCGTGCCGGTTGAATATCTTGACGCGCCCGGTCTCCACATTGGTGGCGGAGATAAACAGCTTGATGTCGTCGCAGCGGCGTATCCGCTCGAAATCGACCACGGACTCCAGGATATCGGCCAGCGGATTGATGTTGAGCGGATTGAACATGTAGGGCGAGACCGTGCTCTGGAACATCTCCATGAACATCAGAGCTGGGGACTGGGAGACGCTCCAGTTGCCCATGAACACGTCGATGGGCGAGCGCTTCAGCGGATTGAGCATCGCGTTCTCGGCCACGGCCCGCCAGAAGCGGCGCAGATTTTCCCGTGCGCCCGGGTAGCCATCCTGCATGTAGCCGTCGGCCAGCACCGCCGCGCTCATCGCCCCGGCGCTCGTGCCGCTGATTGCGTCCAGCCTTATGCGGCCATCTTCCAGTAGCCGGTCGAGCACGCCCCAGGTGAAGGCGCCGTGCGACCCCCCGCCCTGCAGCGCGAGGTTGACCGGCTTGGCATTCGGTGCGGGATCACTCATTTCGCGGTCCACCCGCCTTCCATCGGCAGCGCCGAGCCGTTGATCTGCGCCGCGTGATCGCCGCAGAGGAATACCGTGAGCGCGCCGATCTGTTCGGTGGTGACGAACTCCTTGGTCGGTTGCGCTTCGAGGATAACGTTGCGCTTCACCTCATCTTCGCTCATGCCGCGCGCCTTCGCCGTGTCGGGGATCTGCGCCTCGACCAACGGCGTGAGCACATAGCCGGGACAGATGGCGTTTACAGTCACGCCGTGCTCCGCGCCCTCCAGGGCCAGCGTCTTGGTCAGGCCGAGCATGCCGTGCTTCGCCGAGACATAAGCCGATTTATAAGGCGAGGCGACGAGGCCGTGGGCCGAAGCCAGATTGACGATACGGCCCCAGCCGCGCTGCTTCATCTCGCCGAACACCAGCCGCGAGGTGTGGAACGCGCTCGACAGAATAATGGCGATGATCGCGTCCCATTTCTGCACCGGGAACTCTTCGACATGCGCGACATGCTGGATACCAGCGTTGTTGACCATGATGTCGATTTGGCCGAATTCGCCACGGGCTGTGTTGACCATATCCTCGATCTGGTCGGGCTTGGTCATGTCCGCGCCGTGAAAGCGGATCTTCGCCGCATACTTGTCTTCAAGCCCAGCGCGGGTGCGCTCGATCTCGTCTTCATCGCCCAGACCGTTGAGCATCACATTGACGCCCGCGCCCGCGAGCGCCTCGGCCATGCCCAGCCCGATCCCGCTGGTCGAGCCTGTGACGACTGCGTTCTTACCTTTCAGCATCTGTCTGTCTCCTGTTTCGCATTAAGCTATTTGCCTGGAAGCCCTTGGACCCGGCGCGCCTGTAGCGCCTCGGCATACCATTCTAATTCGTCGAGAAAGCCTTTGACGAAGTTATAGGCGTTCTCGTCGGTCGGCGTTCCATCATCCGTGAAGGCGTTTTGCACCCGCGGTACGGGATAAAGCGTCGGGATCGACGGCATACCCAGTTCGGCCAGCGTCATGCGCAGCTGCATCGCAGCGCGCACTCCGGCGAACACGCCCGCTGAATAGCAGACGATGCCGGAGGGTCGATACGCCCACTCCTCGAGGTAATGATCCAGCATATTTTTCAACGCCGGCGGGATGCCGTGGTTGTATTCGCCCGACACGATGATGAAGCCGTCCGCTTCCCGGATGACGCCTGCGATGCGGTCCATGAATGCGGGCGCTTCTCCCGGGGCGTATTCCTTGTACATGCGGTCGAGCAGCGGAAAAGGCTCGGCCAGCGCGTCGATTAACGCAACGTGATGTCCGCGCTCTTCGAACTGGCGCTTAACGAAGCGGGCGGCTTTGATTCCTTGGCGGTCGCGGCGCACCGAGCCGTAGAACATGGCGAGGTTGAGCGGCATCCGGTTTCCTTTCCGGTTGCGAAGGTCTGGTTACCACGGTAGCTGGCTGCCGTCGGCGTGCCAGAAGGTGCCGGTCTCGTTCATCCCCAGCTCGCCGAGCCGCGCGATCAGCCCGCGCGCCGACTCGTCGGGTCCGATGTGGCCACGGCCGCCGGTCATCTCGGTTTGGACGAAGCCCGGATGAAGCAGGAACACCGCGATCCCCAGAGACTTTAGATCATGCGCGAGGTTCACGCCCGCCATGTTCACCGCCGCCTTTGACATCCGGTATCCATAATTGCCGCCGGACGTGTTGTCCGCCATCGAACCCACACGGCTGGACAGGATGCCGATCTTGCCGCCTGTCTTCATAAACGGCGCGAAAGACCGCGCCACGCGTAGCGGCCCGAGCGTGTTAACCTCGAACTGTTCGCGCAGCGTGTTCCAGTCGAGCGCGTCGAGATTGTCGCCCTTCAAAATGCCCGAGACATGCACCAAGATGTCGATCGGGCCGGTTGCCTTCACGGCCGCGGTAAACCGCTCCACCGACTCGTCGCCGGTGACCTCGACATTCTCGTGGATTTCCGCGCCTGTCTCGCGCAGGTCCTGGGTCGCCGAGCGGCAGGCCGCCACCACAGTCTCACCGCGCGCGGTGAGCTGGCGCACCATTTCCAAGCCGATCCCGCGGTTCGCCCCCACGATCACGTATCGCCCCATCTGATTAACTCCCTGCATTGTGTTCAGCGCATTTGTCCTTGAGGCGGGAGTCTACAGTTTTGCGATGCAGCATGAAAGCGTAAGCCAGCCGCGTCGGGGAGATATGACGCAGGCGTGACCACCCTCCGGCCTCTGTGGAAAATCCGGCCGCATGCGGGCCGTGCCGCGATGCGTGTTAACATCGGGGCGATTCGGCAATGGCAGCAGCGGGGAGCAGCGCATATGGCTTTGGCAAAAGAAGTACCGGAGGCGACCGGTCCATCACCGAAGGCCTCCACCAAGGACTGGGTTCATTACGAGGTCGATCTGTGGTGGACGGATTTGAACACCACCGAAATCGGCATCTATCAGCATTCGCGGCACCGCGCGAAATCGCGCCAGTTCACGACGGACAGCGATATCTTTGGCGAGGTCAAGGAGGATGGCGAGCGCACCCATCTGATCAGCTATCGCGCGGGCGCCTGGGAGAAGACCGAAGGCATGACCAAGCGCCTGGTCATCAAGCTGTTCTCCGAGGCGATGACATGGCGCGCGACGATGGACCTGATGGTCGGCCGCAGCCTACAGCTTTCCTTCGGCGCGGGCGGTTTTCCGGTGACCGCATTCTCGGTGAACGTGTCAGGCCACGACCAGATCATCCATGTTGAGCGTACTGCGCGGAAATGGCCGGGATTCCCGGAAAAATTTTCGTTCTTTATTTTAAAGGACGGCGAACCGTTCCTCTACAAGCTGCGCCGCGACTGGATCAGCATCGGGCCGGACTACACGCTTTATGATCATAACAACGAGCGCATCGGTCATCTCGACGGCAAGTTCGTCACGCTCGGCGGCCACTGGGACGTAAAGCTCCGAGCGGATCATGATGACCGCATTCTGAACTCCGTGTTGCAGCTGTTCTGCGCCATGCTGCGCTTTAATAAGGCTTGCCGCACGCATGTCGAAGCCCTTGTCTCGGGGATGGAGAAACGCGAGTTGCGGCCGCAGCTCGAAAGCCATGAGGCCGATCTTTACCTCAATCCGCGGCGCGTGCGCTAACGTTTCAGGGCTGTACGCAAACCGCCGTCTGTGCGCCGGCGACAGCCAAAAGTTGGCGCAGATCGGTTTCACGGAAGGCGATGCAGCCTTCGGTGGGTTTGAACCCAGGCGCGGCGAGATGCATGAAAATGGCGCTGCCGCGTGCGCGGATGCGCGGCATGTCATTGTAGCCAAGCACGACGAGGAGGTCATAAAGGTGATCATCGCGCCATAGCCTCTCGTGTCTGGCAGGGTAGGGTAGACGGATTGCCCGGTTGTAATTGCGGTCGCGCGGGTCATCGCACCAGCCGTCATGAGGGCGGATGGGCGTCACCGGAAGCCCGGTCACCGGCCGGCGCACGCGATCGGCGCGATAGAGCACCTGACGCATGGGCCACAAGCCGATCGGCGTGGCCCCGTCGCCTTCGCGCTTATGCGCGACGCGCCCCCCGCGACCGAGTGCACAGGGCGTGCGGATCCCACCGAAAACGGCGACCCCGCGTGTTGCCGCCAGGGATCTGGCGTGGATGGCGATCACGGAGATTTTCATGGGTGTGAGCTTCCTCGGGTGCGGATGCTGGCGTCAGGATGTTGCCTTGCCCTGCCCCGAAGCTTAAATCTTGTTGCGACTGCGGGCGAAGTGAATTCAGGAGACAGCAGGATGAGCACGGCGCGGCATATTCTTGTGGTGGACGACGACGTGGACCTTCGGGATTCGCTCGCTGAGCAGCTTGCGCTGCATGAGGAATTCGAGACCGAGGTTGCCGGAACCGCCCGCGAGGCGATAGACCAACTGAAGACCCATCGAATCGATCTGGTGTTGCTCGATATCGGCCTGCCCGACATGGATGGGCGCGAAGCTTGCAAGCTGATGCGAAAGAACGGCTTCAAGGGGCCGATCATCATGTTGACCGCGCAGGATACCGACTCCGACATGATCCTTGGCCTGGAATCCGGCGCGAACGATTACGTCACCAAGCCATTCAGCATCGCCGTGCTGCTGGCCCGGATCCGCGCCCAGCTGCGCCAGCATGAGCAAAGCGAAGACGCCGTCTTCACGATCGGGCCGTACACCTTCAAGCCAGCCAGCAAGTTGCTGCTGGATCAGAAGGGCGGCAAGATCCGGCTGACCGAAAAGGAAACGTCGATTCTGAAGTTTCTGTATCGCGCCGGGGAAAGCCCCATTACCCGCGATATCCTGCTGCATGAAGTCTGGGGCTACAATGCCGGCGTCACCACACATACCCTGGAAACACATATTTATCGGCTGCGTCAGAAGATCGAGCAGGATCCGTCAAATGCAGAAATTCTTGTGACAGAAGCGGGGGGTTACAAGCTGATGCCGTAACCCGGCCGCCGATCCGCACCGCGCCGGTCTCTTGCCAGCTTTATCCGACTCACCGCATCTTTGACGGATCAGGAGGGCAGGCATGACGCATTACACCAAACGCGAGCTTTTGGAACAAGCGCACTTGTTCAAAGGGCTGAGCGCCGCGCAAATCGACGCAATCGAGGCGGTGTCCGAGTTGACCTGGTTCGATGCCGGCACGGCCATCACGGTGGCCGATGACTGGGGAACAGCGGCGTATTTGGTGCTGTACGGTACCGTCACCGTCGCCGATGCGACTTATACCGCGAGCGATGATGAGCCGCTCGGACCCGGCACCCTCATTGGCGAACTGGCGATGCTGACCGAAGTGACCTATGCGGCGACAGTCGTCGCAGCTGAGCCGGTGCGCGCTCTGGTTATCGAGCGGGAGGCGCTTTACACCGTGCTCGAAAGCGATCCGGCCATTGCAGAACACATGTCGGACAAGCTCAGCGCGCGCCTAACAGAGCTGGCCACCGAATTGCGGCAGGTCAATACCCGGTTCCAGGCGCTGGAAACGTCGTTGCGGTATATGTCTGACGCCGCGTAGTGCGATCAGCCGACATCGATATCGAGCATGACCGGCACGTGGTCGGAGGGTTTCTCCCAACCGCGGGCGTCCTTGACGACCTCGATGCCCCGTGCGCGGCCCTCCAGGGCTGGCGACATCCAGATGTGGTCAAGCCGACGGCCGCGATCGGAGGCGCGCCAGTCCCGCGCACGATAGCTCCACCATGTGTAGAGTTTCTCCTCCGGCGGCACAAACCGGCGCACGATGTCGACCCAGGTATGGGTGTCTTGCACTGCCGTCAGATGATCCACCTCGACCGGCGTGTGGCTGACCACCTTAAGCATTTGCTTGTGCGACCAGACATCGGTTTCGAGCGGCGCGACATTGAGATCGCCAGCAAGGATCATCGGGCCGTTCGCGGCCGCGTCCAGCCGTTCGATCCAGTGGCGCATGGCCTGGAGATAGTCGAGTTTCTGGCGGAACTTCGGGTTGGCGTCCGGGTCAGGAATGTCGCCGCCCGCCGGGACATAGAAGTTGTGAAGCACCGGCTGCAGGCCTAGTGTCTCAAGCCGAACGCCAATGTGGCGGGTATGACCGCTACCATCCAGGTCTGCCGCCGTCACCCGTGTGATCGGCACGCGCGACAGCACCGCGACGCCGTTATAGCCCTTTTCGCCGTGCAGTTCGGCGTGGGCCAGGCCCAGTTCGGCGAGTTCTTCGCGCGGAAACAGGTCATTCGGGCACTTGGTCTCCTGCAGGCACAGCACGTCCGGGCGGTACTCGGACACGAAACGCTGCACGAGCGGCAGGCGCAGGCGAACCGAATTAATATTCCAGGTTGCGAGCCGGAGGATCATTGAAGACAGTAAAATCTGCGCCGGCGCGCGCGTCCAGAGCCGGAGCGCGTGTGCACACAAAAAAAGGGCGCCCAACCCCGGCGATGGTTGGGCGCCAATGTGCGTTACTACGCGGTGCGCCGGGAGGGATGCCGGCGCAGGAACGGATAAGCCTTCGGCTAGACGGGGGGGCACTACCGATGGTGATGGCTTATCCGATCGACATGAAAACCATAGCACAGGATTTTTTGGCTTGGCCAGAGGAAAAATCAAAAAATTTCGCTTGACAGTGCCCGAACAGACAGAGCCGAGGCTGGTCGCTCGCCGATCAGCCATAAGGTTCGGCGATGGCCGATTGCCAAGGCCTGGCGCCACCGATAGGTTCGCGCAGGATCAGGCCACCCGGCGGCATGCCCAATGAAGCAGGATGATGCTCTCGAAATTTTGAAGACCGGCGCATCCGTTTTCCTGACCGGAGAGCCGGGAAGCGGTAAGACGCATACTGTCAACCGTTACGTGGAAGAGTTGCGTGGCTCGGGCTTGGAGCCCGCGATCACGGCGTCCACGGGCATAGCCGCCACGCATATTCACGGCCGCACCATCCATTCCTGGAGCGGAATCGGCGTGCGCCTGCCGCTGGCGCGCAGCCAGATCGACCGGATCGCGGAGAACCGCTATATCTCTAAACGCATTCGCGGCGCGCCCACGCTGATCATCGACGAAATCTCGATGCTCGGGCCGGAGGTGCTGGATGCTGTCGATATGGTCTGCCGGCAGGTGCGCGGCTCACCCGCGCCGTTCGGCGGTCTGCAGGTGGTGCTCGTCGGCGATTTCTTCCAGATACCGCCGGTGGTGCGCAAAGATGAACCGGCGGGCGGGCTCGGGCTAGATGCGCCGGACGCGCCGCTTTTCGCTCACGGCTCGAACGCCTGGCGGGATCTTGACCCGACTGTTTGCTACTTGACCGAGCAGCACCGGCAGAACGATGGCGGGTTCCTCGAACTGCTGAGCGCGATCCGCGCGGACAAGGTCGGGCCCGCCGAGCGCAAGGCGCTGGCGGAGCGCCGCGTCGACAACGATCATCTGCCGCGCGATCTGACGCGCCTCTACACGCACAACCGTGATGTGGACCGCATCAACCTGGCCCGGCTGGCGGAGGTGCCGGGGGAAGCGCACGTGTTCGGAATGCAAGCGCGCGGGCCGGACCCGCTGGTCGCGGCGCTGAAGCGCGGCTGTCTCACGGGCGAAGAGTTGGGCTTGAAGGAGGGCGCGGCGGTTATGTTCATCAAAAATGACCCAGGCGGTCGCTATGTGAACGGCACGCTGGGCATCGTCATCGGCTTCGACGATGACAAGGGATATCCGCTCGTACGCACGCGCGAGGGCCGCAAGGTCGTGGCCGAGCCGGTCGACTGGCAGATGGAAGAAGACGGCAGGTCGGCCGCGAAGATCACCCAAGTGCCGCTGCGGCTCGCCTGGGCGATTACGGTGCACAAGAGCCAGGGCATGTCGCTGGACGCCGCCGCCGTCGATCTGTCTCACGCCTTCGATTACGGGCAGGGCTATGTGGCGCTGTCGCGCGTGCGCGCGCTGGAGGGGCTGCATCTGGCCGGCTGGAACGAGCAGGCGCTGCGCGTGCATCCCGACGCGCTGGCGAAGGATGAGGAGTTCCGCCGCGCATCCGAAGCGGCCCTGCGCGCGCACCAGACCTGCGATGCCCGCGAGATCAGCCGGCTTCAGCAGGAATTCATCCGCGATGCCGGCGGACGCACGCCTGCGCCGGCGGCCCCGCGCTTCGGCAGCACCCGCAGCGCGCGCAGCAAGGCGTACCAACCATGGAGCCGCGACGAAGAGGATCGCCTGCGGGACTTCTTCGACAAGGGCGCGCCGATCAGCCAGATTGCCGACACGCTGGGGCGCAAGCCAGGTGCGATCCGCTCGCGGATGCGCAAGCTGGGGCTGATCTGATGCCGGCTGATCTTAGCGCCCTGGTGCGCTCGCCATTCGCACGGCTGCGCACCCTGCTCGATGATGTCGAACCGGGCCAAACGCCGATTGATATGAGCATTGGCGCGCCGCGCCACCCTATGCCCGATTTCCTGGCCGATATCATTCACGACCATCGAGCGGACTGGCAGCCCTATCCGCCGATCCGTGGGACGGACGCCTTGCGCGGCGCGATTGCGGACTGGCACGCGCGGCGCTATCCGTTGCTGGCGGGGCAGATCGCCCCGGAGGCCTACATTCTGCCGCTTGCCGGCTCGCGCGAGGGGCTATTCTCGGCGACCTTCCTGGCCCTGGCGCGCAAGCCGCATGTGGCGCGGCCGGTTATTCTCATTCCCAATCCATTTTATCAGGCCTATGCCGCAGGCGCGCTCGTCGGCGGCGCGCAGCCGCACTTCCTGCCAGCAACGTCGGAGGCAGGCTTTCTGCCTGACTTCAACGCGTTACCCGCAGATGTGCTCTCCCGCACGGCGGCGATCTTCCTCGCCTCGCCCGCCAATCCGCAGGGTGCGGTGGCCAGCCGGGCCTATCTGCACGATCTCATAGACCTGGCGCGGCGTTGGGATGCGATGCTGTTCGTCGATGAGTGTTACTCCGAGATTTACAGCGATGACCCGCCGCCTGGCGCGCTAGAGGTCGCAATCGAAACCGGCAGTTTCGCCAACGTGCTCAGCTTCAACTCACTCTCGAAACGTTCCAATGTGGCGGGGCTGCGTTCTGGCTTCTGCGCGGGCGACCCAGATTTCATGGTGCGCTTCGCTGCCTTTCGCAACGTCGCGTGCCCGCAGATGCCGCTGCCGGTTCAGCACGCCTCGGCCGCGCTTTGGGATGATGAGGACCATGTCGCCGCGAACCGCAAGCTTTACCGCGAGAAGTTCGCGCTGGCCGAATCCATCCTCGGCGAGCCCGCGCCCGCGGGCGGCTTCTTCCTCTGGCTGGATGCCCGCGCGCTTGGCGGCGGCGAGCAGGCCGCATTACGATTGTGGCGCGAGGCCGGCGTCAAGGTCATTCCCGGCGGCTATCTGGCGATGGAGACAGGCGGTGCGACGCCGGACGCAGAGCGCATTCGGCTGGCGCTTGTCGGCGATGCCGCAGACACGGAAGAAGCGCTCCGGCGTATTGCGCCGGTGGTGGCCTGAGCGCGAAGCAAAAAAGTGAAATGTCCAGCTGGCGCGGCAACTTTTCGTAAACCCTGGTCTGGCACATTCTAACCACCTGTTAATGTGTTGCCGCCGTGCGTATGCGGCCGGTGAGCGAGCCGTTCCATGGCCACATACTCTGTGTCCCGACAACCGCGGCGGTTCCTGCCGCCTTCCGTGGAAGCCGCGCTGGCGCGGCTGTTCTTGCGCGGGATGGGCATTGCCCTGCTTTCAGCGGCGCTGGCGGGCTGGGCGAGCCTGTTAACCTGGTCGGTCGCCGATCCGAGCCTGAACCACTTGACCGATCAGCCGCCTGAAAACCTGCTGGGGCCTTGGGGTGCAGCGGCCGCCGATCTCTTGATCCAATCGCTGGGGCTTTCCGCCATTGCCGTATTTCTACCCGTTGCAACGCTGGGTTTTCACCTCGCCGCGGAGATGCCGACAGGACCGCTGCGCGTGATGAGCCTGCTATGGCTTGTGTCGATCGCGCTGATCGCCATGAGCCTCAGCCCACTGCCGGCCCCGGAAACCTGGCCGCTGGCGCATGGGCTCGGCGGGATCATCGGCGATTTCCTGATGATGGGCGGGGTTCAAGCCCTCGGCTTCGTTCCGGACCGCTTCGCGCAGGCGGGGGCTGCGGCGGTTGCCGGGCTGGCGGGGTTGTTGGCGCTTTGCGCGGCGAGTGGTCTGGGCGTGCGGGAGCTTTTGATGTTGGCGCAAACCGAAAAGCGGTCGCGAGCGCGGATATCCTCAAGCGCAAGTTCAGGACGGATGTCGCGCCTTTATCGACGGCTGGCCGATCGCGCTCGCCATACGCACACCGATGCTTCGACGCCGCGCGAGTTTTGGATGCAGACCGGATGGACGGCGGGCGACGAGCGGACCGATGGGCGCAGACGCCGCTGGCTGCGCCGGGCCGCACCCGAAGACGCCGCGAAGCAACCAGACCCTTGGATTGCCCCGCAACCGACGTCGGCCTCTGCTCAGAGTGCGCCTTATATCGCTGCGCCGCGTGTCTCCAGCCCCGGGCCGAACCCTTCGGCGATCTGGGCGGTGCATGAACGCGCACATCGGGCGGCGCAGCAGCCTCAGCCCGCCGGGCCGCCGCGAAGCGAGACGCAGGCTCGACCGCCCCGGCATGAAGCGCCTGCGCCGCCGCGCGGCTTCGCCCTGCCACCCAGCAATCTGCTGGCGCAACCGTCCGGACCATCGGTGCATGACATGTTGAGCGATGAAGAATTGACCGAACGGGCTGAACAACTTGAAGGGACGTTGCGCGATTTCGGCGTGAAGGGCGAGGTCACGGAGGTCCATCCCGGGCCGGTCATTACGCTGTATGAGCTGCGCCCGGCGCGCGGTACAAAATCCTCGCGCGTGATTGGCTTGTCTGATGACATCGCACGTTCGATGGGCGCGCTGTCTGCGCGCGTTTCGGTGATCCCGGGCAAGGACGCGCTTGGCATCGAACTGCCCAACGAGACGCGCGAAACCGTGTACCTGCGCGAACTCCTGGAGGCGTCTGCATACCGTAACAGCCAGGCCAAGCTAGCTTTGGCGCTCGGCAAAAGCATCGGCGGCGAGCCGGTGATCGTTGACCTGGCGCGGATGCCGCATCTGCTGGTCGCGGGCACGACAGGCTCAGGCAAGTCGGTCGGCATCAATGCAATGATCCTGTCGCTGATCTACCGGCTGCCGCCCGACCAGTGCAAGTTCATCATGATCGACCCGAAGATGCTGGAGCTGTCGGTCTATAACGGCATCCCGCATCTGCTGAGCCCAGTCGTCACCGATCCGAAGAAGGCGGTCTCCGCACTGAAATGGACGGTAGCGGAGATGAACCGGCGCTATGAGCGCATGCACAAGGTCGGCGTGCGCAACATTCAGGGTTATAACCAGCGCGTTGTCGAGGCGCGGGCGCGCGGCGACGTGCTCGGGCGCACGGTCAACACCGGCTATGACGAGGCGACCGGCCAGCCGATATACGAGCATGAGGACATCGACGCTGAGCCGATCCCTTACATTGTCGTGGTCATTGACGAGATGGCTGATCTGATGATGGTCGCGGGCAAGGACATCGAGTTCGCGGTTCAGCGCTTGTCGCAGATGGCGCGCGCCGCTGGCATTCACGTCATCATGGCGACCCAGCGCCCGAGCGTCGATGTGATCACTGGCACGATTAAGGCGAATTTCCCAAGCCGGCTCAGTTTCCAGGTCACCTCCAAGATCGACAGCCGCACGATCCTCGGCGAGCAGGGCGCGGAGCAGCTTCTGGGTGCTGGCGATATGCTGCATCTGGCGGCGGGCGGACGGCTGACACGCGTTCACGGCCCCTTCGTCGCCGATCATGAGCTGGAAAAGGTGGTTAGCTACCTGAAACAGCAAGGCGCGCCGGAGTATCGCGCAGATGTGCTGGAGGCGCAGGACGACCCGGTCGATCCGCGCCTCAGCCAGGACACCAAGGCCGGAGGCAACGAATTGTTTGACGAGGCGGTGGAAATCGTCCGCCGCGACCGCCGGGCCACGACCAGCTATTTGCAGCGGCGTCTCGGTATTGGTTATAACCGTGCGGCCTCGCTTATCGAGCGCTTGGAAGACGAGGGCATCATCGGACCGTCCGGCCGCGGCGGAAAACGCGAGATTCTCATTGGCGAACACGAAGGCGCCTGAATTTTCAATTTCGTGTCTCCAATTTGACGCTTTTCTGCTCCATGTCCGCGTGAACAGCAGGCAAAACCGATGGGTCGGCGCGCCACGGCCCTGGCGACACGCAAACATGAGACCAATGGGGTAAATGATGAGGGGACGACTGGCAGTTGGGATCGGCTTGTGGCTTGGCCGGGGTTGCGCCGCGGCTGTGATCGGGGCGAGTGCCGTTGGCCTGTTAATCACGGCAGCGCAGGCCGGCTCGTCCACGCACAGCAAGACGACCCCGGGCGCCGCTCAGGCCGAAGGCAGCGCCGCCCCCACGGCGGAGACCGCAACCTCGGATGCAGAGGGGGAACCGGCCAAGAAAACCGTGAAGGCAGACCCGCGAACCGACGCCGCCGCCAATGCCCCGGCCGAAAGCAGCGCAAGCGCAAGCCCCATCGGAGGCGCTTGGGAGACAGAGACGCTTATACGGCCCAAATCGCCCGACGAGGAAATCACGGACGAAGAGGCGTTAGAAATCATTGATCGGGTCAACGTCTATTTTAACAATCTTCAAAAATTGAAGGCTGAGTTTGTTCAGACGAGTGCGAACAACGACCAGAAAAGTGGCGAATTCTACTTCCAGCGCCCCGGCAAGGTACGATTTGATTACGACCGCCCGAGCCGCATGAAAATCATTTCTGATGGCGAATATCTTGCCGTTGAAAACCACGACCTGCGCACGGCGGATCGCTATTCGCTGGATTCAACGCCATTCAAGCTCTTGCTGTCGGCTGAGGTCAATCTGTTAAAGGACGCCAATATCCTTGCGATCGACAGGGGCGAGGATGTCTTAATCCTGACGATGGAAGACAAAACCGGCCAATCGCCCGGGCAAATCCGGCTGTTCTTCAAGACCGATCCTGAGCTTAAGCTCAAGTCATGGATTATCACCGACGCTCAGGGCGTGGATACCCGGATCGACTTGTCCAACATGGAACGTGACGTGACTTTGTCGGCCGAGTTGTTCGAGTTTTCTGAGATCGGGCTGCCGACCTTTAATCGATAGGCGAAGGGGGGCGGCCATTGCCGCCCCGCCTCCGGTCTCAACTGCCGCTGTCGGCGCCGTCCTCCGGCGGCGTTTCAGAGACTTTGACGTTGATCCGGTGGGTGCCGGCATTTTCGAAGGTCAGTGTGAGGTCAAAGCTGCTACCGGTCTCCAGCGGGCCTTTCAGCCCGATAAGCATGACATGTTTTCCGCCAGGGACGAGCGTCACGGTCTCGCCGGCCGGCAACGGCACGCCGCCTTTGAGACGGCGCATACGCATCACGCCATCCGTCATCGACATGGTGTGGAGTTCCACCCCCTGGCTGACATCTCCCGTTACCGAGATCAGCCGGTCATCGCTGTCGCCCGTGTTGGTGATGGCCATGTAGGCCGCGCTATTCGGCACGCCTTTCAGCGATGGCTTGGCCCACGGATGAACGATCTGAAGATCGCCCGGTTTGTCGTCATCCGCATGGGCGGCCGTAACGGCCGCGCACAGCATCACGACTGTGAGAATGTATGTGACATACTTCATGCGATCGTCTTCCCTTACCAAGCTTTTTGCCAACCGACCGTCAGCGTCCAGTCGGTTTCCATTTGCGGGCCGTTCAGGTCCTGATACACCGGCGCGCCGACCTCGAAAGCGAGGCGGTGGCCGCGAAGGTCGCCGGTCTGGCCAACCAGATTGACGCCGGCGAACAGGTCCACGCGCTCACCGCCGTAGTTGTCCGGATCAGCGGTCTGGACCGGACCCATGATGTTCGGGTCGATGCCCTCGATCTGCCCCTCGGACGAGCCAGCCACCCGCAGCGAGGTGCTGATCCACGGCTCCCACTGATAGGCGAGCCAGGCGGTCGCCTCATGGACATGGCCGCGCCGGTAGCCTTCGTCGTTTTCATCCTCAAGCCGAAGCGTCGCCCGGTACTGCGCGCCCCAGGAGAAATCGCCGTCCCGGCCCGTGTAGGTGATGCCGGGCAGCAGATCGAAGGTGCCCGAGCCGAGCTGCATGGAGTAGGGCAGCCGGACTGTGGGTCGCGTGTTCATTGGCGTGAGGATGTCATCGGTCTCGGTGATCGAGCCGGTCGGCAGGCTCAGGCCGAGATTGATGTGGACGTGGTCGTTGCCATCGGCGCGGGGCTGATCGAGCAGCTTGATCAAGGCGGTCACAGTGGTATCGCCGAAGCCGTCGGATTCGGTCGTGAAGGTGCCGAGGCGGGTTGTCCCCATACCGCCCTGAAACGTGATGTGATCCATCGACTTGTCGATGTAGTTCACCATCGCCATCAGAGTCAGCCAGTCGCTCGGCGCGTACATGGCGCCGAACATGTGCATGTCCATAGGCATTTCGGTCGGAACCACCCGCAGCGTCGGCGGTTGGCCTGGCTGGCCGGAAAAACGGTTCGGCACCGTCGTGACGATCTCCTCCGGTGACACCTCATCCGTGCCGATCCTGTTACCCGCCATGTCCATATGCATGAAACGATAGGACAGCATGAACTCGCCGGCCTTGTGCATGTGATCGCCCATGACGCCGATCGGCGCGTGGCCGTCGGCGCGGATGCCGCCATGATGGTCGGACGACACCGTGATGGCTGTGCCCGGAGGCAAAGGCGCGTCATGCGCGTAAAGGGTCGCGGGCAAGCACGCCATGCCCGCGAGCGCTGCAAATGCGGCAGCGCTCCGTGATATCTTAAAGATCATTGTCTATTCCCTCGTCTGTCTGAATTCTGAAAGCTCCACATGCTCCTGCCCGCGGCACCTGAACGTGCCGTGTGGGACATGCATCGGTTACTCAGTCAGACAGGCCGAGGCGGGGCGCGGCTGTTGGCGAATGCCGGTTTGGTGTCCTCGGGCCATTGGTCCCGCGCCGGCGTGGCGAAGGATGTCCGCGTCACGGCGGGGGCCGCCAGAAGCGCAAGCTGCGGTAATCCCGCGCCGGCGGCTTGATGAACGCTGGCGGCTAGCGGGCACACGCGTGTTTCCGGTGGTCCATCAGGCGCGTCCGAGGAGCCCGGCTCGATGCCGTAGGCAGAGCATATGACAGGAACGGTCGCGCCTTCCGGCGCCGAGGCGGCAAATGCGGCGTACGCGCTCCCGATCACGCCCTGAAAGATCAGCGCTGCGATCAGGACGGCGCGGCCAAAGCTGGACGCTATGTCTTTCATCTGCCCGATCATATTGCGTGAAATTTAGCATGGCATGCGCTGGCATTCCAGCAATGCGGATGATCGCCGCAGTTGCGTCCGCCAGCCGAACGGTCCAGGCCAGACCAGTGCCCCGCGGGGCGCCCTTGGGCGATCGATGCGCCTACACGCTTCACCGTCGCCGGCATCCGCTTTTTATTGGTGACTTATTTTCGGCGAATTTGCTAAGACTTTTACCCCACCTACCAAACAACCGTAATACACTGAGGATGATGTTCATGTTCGGGTCAGTCGGGTCATATGCGTGGTCGGTCCTGCTTGTCGCCGCGGTCTTCGCCGGTGGATTGATGTCAGGACCGGAGTTGGAGCGAGACGGGGACACGGCATGGGCACAGGCCAGCTTGGCGGAGCGCTATCAGGAGCGCAAGCGTATCCATAATCTTAACACCGTCACGATCATGGCCGCCGGCCGCACGGGCACCTATGCCGCGATTGTGCAGGATCTGCAAAGTGTGCTGGATGAGCCGGACAAAGAAGGCGGACTGCGAGTCTTGCCCGTCCTTGGGCTTGGCGGAGGCTCAAACGTGATGGACATTCTGTTTCTGGAAGGCGTGGATATGGGGATCACCCAGCAAGAGCATCTCGCGTTCTTTCAAAAGCGCGATCCAGAGCTCCATGCCCGGATTTACGACCGGATCCACTATGTGACGAAACTGTACAACGCCGAATATCACTTGCTGGCCCGAAAAGACATAAAGAGTTTTGAGGATTTGCGCGGTGAAACAGTGAGTTTTTATAAAGAGATGAGCGCCACGGACATTGCCTCAAAAACAATATTCGACATTTTGGGTATAGACGTTCAAGTTAGTTACGATACTCTGGAAGAGTCTATTGCCAAATTGCGAAGTGGTGAGATTGCTGCAACAACACGTCTTGCCGGTGCCCCGGTACCCGGATTCAAATCTCTGTTGACGGCGGACGACGATTTTCATTTCGTACCGCTTAGCCCGCAAACGCTCCAGCCGGGGCAATATGAGCAGCTGCTGGAAATTTTCCTGCCGGCGCGGCTCGCGAACGATCCCTACAGCGACCTCGTGCCCGAAGGCGCGCCGGTGCAAACCGTTGCAAGCGGCGCCGTACTGGCCGTTTACGATTGGGAAGAAGGCTCCGAGCGCTACAACAAGGTCGCGAATTTTGTGCGCAAGTTCTTCAATAACTTTGACCAGTTCCTTGACGAACCGTATCACCCAAAATGGAGGGAAGTGAACCTGGCTGCAGAAGTGCCGGGCTGGACGCGTTTCAAGCCGGCGCAGGAATGGCTCGACGAGAACCGCGAAACGGCCTCATCGGATGTCAAGCAGGAGTTCGACGCCTTTCTCGTTCAGCAGGCTGGGGCCGAAGACCTGTCGGAAGAACAGAAAGACGCGCTATTCTCTGAGTTCGTGAAATGGCGGCAAGCCCGTCAAAACACTGAAAATTAGGATTTTGAGGCCGCCCGCGCGGTGTTTCAGCACCCGGGCAATCGGGAACGGGGCGAAACTTTGAAACAGGGACCGACGCGTTTTAGGCAAGCCGATTTCAGGAAAGCGAGCGCGTTGGGCAAGTTGGTGCCGCGCGCGTGCAGTGCTGCACTGTTGGTGGCCGGGGTCGCGGCCCAGCCGTCCCTCTCCAACGCGGCGCCGCAGGTGGAGACCGCCGCCCCGCTGACCATTGATCGCCCGGCATCGGCGGCCCAGGCCGAAGGATATCGCCGTGCCGAGCGCGTTAAGCCGGAAGCTATGGGGTTGCAGCCGATCGTCCTGGCCCAGCAGAACGGGTTTTCGGTCGCCGATGTCGCCGGTCCGCCCGACAAGCCACTGCCGCTTAAGATCAATCTGCCCCCTGAGAATGGCGACCTGTTCCGGGTCTTGATGGTTCGCGGTTTGCCAGAAGCGTTTGAGCTGACGGCTGGCGTTTCGCTGGATGATGCCTGGGCGCTTTCGCCGTCAGAAGCCCCGCGGGTCGCGCTCGTGGCGCCGCCGGACTACGCGGGCGAATTCTCGCTGGAGGTCTTGTTCATCCGTGGCAACGGGGAAGCGCGTGAGCAGGAAATCGTGGATGTCCGCATTGGTCCGGATGTCGAGGAAGACGTTGCCGACACTAGCGATCCCGATCCTGCGAAACAGCCTCAGGCGAAAGAGTCGTCGATTTCCCCTGAACTGCAAAAGTCGATGTTTGAGCGGGCCTCGCGCATGATGAGCGGTGGCGATATTGCCGGAGCGCGGCTGATTCTGCGCTATCTGGCTGAGCAGGGCTCGCCTGGCGCCGCGTTCGCCATGGGCCAGAGCTTTGATCCTGGCTTCCTGAAGGACATCTATGTGCGTGGCGGAAATCCTTCGGATGTCGAAAAGGCGCGCGACTGGTATCGGCGCGCCGCGGAGATGGGCAACGCAGAGGCCCGATCCCGCCTCAGCGCACTGCAATAGCCGAGGGGCCTGATACGCGCTTCTAATACCCCATCAATCTGACTGGATCGGGACCCGTGGTGGGTCTGGTGCGCACCGCCTGCATGACGTGTATAGCCGGCGTCACGTTGACAGAAATGCGTTCGCCACGTATTTCTAAAAGCAATTTAATTGCGCGCTGCATGAGCGCAGTGCCAAAGCAAGCGAGAAGCAAGATGAAGGTCAAGAACTCAATCAAATCGCTGCGGAAGCGCCATCGCGACAATCGGCTGGTCCGGCGCAAGGGCCGGGTCTACATTATCAACAAGACAAACCCTCGGTGTAAGGCGCGGCAGGGTTGATAGGAAAGCTGTCTGGCGCAGCGTGCCCGCCTGGGCGGGGTGCGATTTTGTTTTGTGTCCGCTTCGGTGTTAACCTCAAAGCATGACGGGCAAGCTTACATTGATCGTCGCGGGCGCTATTGCCGGGTCAGCCTTTACTGGCGGCGCACCGCCTGCGTTTGCGCAAGCGGACTCGCCGAAAACACCGCCGCCGGTCGCAGAGGGTGTGGTTGATCCCGAATCGGTGGCCCCGGATCGCGATGTCCTGCTGGACACGCTCTATCAGCGCTTGCAACAAGCTGAGACGCCCGAGCGCGCCAAAGCCGTTGCTCAGAGCATCGAACGGGTGTGGCGCAGTAGTGGCAGCCCATCTATCGACCTCCTGTTGGCCCGCGCAATGTCGCTGATCAGCGCCGAGGAGCACAACTTGGCGCTCGCGCTGCTGGACTCCGTCGTCACTTCCGCACCGGATTTTGCGGAAGGGTGGAGTCAACGCGCAATGGTGCACTTCCAAAAGCGCGACTTTCGCGCCGCCCTGCGCGACCTGCGTCGCGTGCTGGCGATAGAGCCCAAGCATTATCGCGCAATGCAAGGGATCGCCCTGATCCTGAACGAATTCGGCGAGAAGGAGCGGGCCTTAAAGGCCTATCGCCGGGTCCTTGACGTCTATCCGCTCAAGCAAGAGGCGCGCGAGGCGGTTGAGGAGCTGCGTCGAGACGTCGAAGGACAGGACATCTAGCGCGGCCCCGCAGTCACGAGCTCGTCGGCTAACGGCTGAGCGATCGCGGTATCCCGCGCCGTACGCTATCCCTAAGGCTCTCCAGCCTGAAGCGCGCCGCGTCCGCCCGCCTAACCCAACTGAGGGAGAAGCCATTGACCAGCAGCGCAGCGCAAAGCTTTGTGAACATCGGCGAGCGCACCAACGTCACCGGCTCGGCGAAATTCCGCAAGCTGATCGAGGCCGACGACTACGATCGCGCGATCGAGGTCGCCCGCGAACAGGTCGAGAACGGCGCGCAGATCATCGACGTCAATATGGACGAGGGGCTGCTCGACTCCGAGGCGGCGATGGCCCGGTTCCTCAACCTGATCGCCGCGGAGCCGGACATCGCGCGCGTGCCCGTGATGATCGACAGCTCGAAATGGCCAGTGATCGAAGCGGGCCTGAAATGCACACAAGGCAAGGCGATCGTGAACTCGATCAGCATGAAGGAGGGCGAGGAGGCCTTTCTCGACCAGGCCCGCAAGATCCTGCGCTACGGTGCGGCGGTCGTCGTCATGGCCTTCGACGAAGAGGGCCAAGCCGAGACGGCCGAGCACAAGTTCGATATCTGCGCGCGCGCGTACAAGCTGCTGACGGAGAAGATCGGCTTCGCGCCGGAAGACATTATCTTCGACGCCAACATCTTTGCGGTCGCAACCGGCATCGAGGAGCACAACGATTACGGCAACGCCTATATCGAGGCGGTGGCCCGGATCAAGGCCGAGTTGCCCTACGCCAAGACGTCGGGCGGGGTATCCAACCTGTCGTTTGCATTTCGCGGCAACGATCCCGTGCGCGAGGCGATGCACTCGGTGTTCCTCTATCACGCCATCCGCGCCGGACTGGACATGGCAATCGTCAATGCTGGCCAGCTCGCGGTCTACGAAGACATCAACGCGGAGCTGCGCGAGCTTGTCGAGGATGTGATCCTGAACCGCCGCGACGACGCCACCGATCGGCTGCTGGAAGCTGCGGACAAGTTCAAGGGAGGCCCGCAGCAAAAGCGCGTTCAGGACCTGTCATGGCGCGAGAAGCCGATCGGCGAGCGCCTCACTCATGCGCTGGTGCACGGGATCGCGGACTATGTCGAAGAAGACACCGAGGAAGCGCGTCAGCAATTCGACCGGCCGATCCATGTGATCGAAGGCCCGCTGATGGACGGCATGAACGTGGTCGGCGACCTGTTCGGCGAGGGCAAGATGTTCCTGCCGCAGGTGGTGAAATCCGCGCGCGTCATGAAAAAGGCCGTGGCCTACCTCATGCCCTACATGGAGCAGGAGAAGCGCGAGCTGGGCATCGAGGATCAGCCCGCCGCCGGCAAGATCGTCATGGCGACGGTGAAAGGCGACGTGCACGACATCGGCAAGAACATCGTCGGCGTGGTTCTGCAGTGCAACAACTACGAGGTGATCGACCTGGGCGTGATGGTCCCAGCGCAGAAGATCCTCGACACCGCGCGCGAGAACAATGCCGACATGATCGGGCTGAGCGGGCTGATCACCCCAAGCCTCGATGAAATGTGCCATGTCGCCGCCGAGATGGAGCGCGAGGGCTTCGATGTACCACTGTTGATCGGTGGGGCGACGACCAGCCAGGTGCATACCGCGGTGAAGATTTGCCCGAGCTACAAGCGCGGCCAGGCGATTTACGTGTCGGATGCGAGCCGGGCCGTTGGTGTGGTTTCCCGTCTGCTTTCCGACGAGCGCGAGGGGTATTTGCAGGGCATCCGCGACAGCTACGCCAAAGTCACCGCGGCGCATCAGCGGGGGCGGGCGCAGAAGGCGCGGGTGAACCTGAAGGAGGCGCGGCGCAACAAATACGCCATCGACTGGTCGGCCTACCAGCCCACAAAGCCGCAGTTTATCGGCACGCGCGCGTTCCGCGACTTCGATCTGCGCGAACTGGCCCGATACATCGACTGGACGCCGTTTTTTGCGACCTGGGAAATCAAGGGGACGTATCCGGCTGTGCTGGAGGATGAGCGTTATGGCGAGACGGCGCGCCAGCTGTTCGATGATGCGCAGGCGCTGCTCGGGCAGATGCTCGATGAGCACTGGGTGCGTGCCAATGGCGTGGTCGGCTTCTGGCCGGCAAACACGGTCGGCGATGACGATATCGCGGTTTACACTGACGAGACGCGCAGCGAGCGGCGCGCCACGCTGCACGCGCTGCGCCAGCAGATCGCCCGCGACACTGGCCGCGCGAACACCGCGCTCTCGGACTTCCTCGCGCCGGCGGACAGCGGTGTGGCTGATTATATCGGAGGCTTCGGCGTGACGGCGGGCATCGGCGAGATGGCGATCGCCGAGCGGTTCGAGCGCGCCAACGACGACTATTCGCGCATCATGGTGCAGGCGCTGTGCGACCGGCTGGCGGAGGCCTTCGCCGAGCGGATGCACGAGAAGGTGCGCACGGAGCTTTGGGGCTATGCGCCAGATGAGAACCTGTCGGTCGCGGAGTTGATCGCCGAGAAATACGACGGGATCCGCCCCGCGCCAGGCTATCCGGCGCAACCGGACCATACCGAGAAGCGCACGCTGTTCGATCTGCTCGACGCGGAGGCGCAGGTCGACATGGCGCTGACCGAGAGCTACGCGATGACCCCGCCCGCGAGCGTATCGGGGCTCTACTTCGCGCATCCGCAGGCGCATTACATCGGCGTGGGCAAGATCGACCGCGACCAGGTGGAGGATTACGCCAATCGCAAGGGCTGGCCGGTGGAGGAGGCCGAGCGCTGGCTCGCCCCGATCCTCAATTACGACCCCGACGAGAAGGCCGCCGCCTGACGCGCGTCAGTCGATCGTGGCCACGGCCAAATTCTCGCGGCGCTCTGCGCGCTTGCGCAGCGCCGCCGCGCGGGCGCCGCAGACCAGCGGGCGCAGCTTCGGCGCGGGCGCGTCCAACCCGCTGCCGTAGCCGTAATGCTCCAAGCGCGGTGAAAACACGGTCTTCCAGTCATAGACCGCGAAACCATGATCGAGCAGGGCCTTGGCGCGCGCCGTGCGGGACTGGCTATTATAGGAGCCCATGACCACGGCGATCAGCTGGCGGCCGCCGCGCGTCGCGCTGGCCACGACGTTGAAGCCGGAGTCGCAGATGAAGCCCGTCTTCATGCCGTCAGCGCCTTCATACACGCGCAACAAGGCATTGTGCGAGCGCATGTAGGCGCGGCCGATGCGGAACGACTTTTCCGAATAGAGATAGGCGTATTCGGGAAACTCGCGCAGAAGCGTGCGCGCGAGGATCGCCATGTCGCGTGCGGTGGTGATCTGCCGCGCATCCGGCAGGCCGTGCGGGTTGACGAAGCGCGTGCGCGTCATGCCCAGGCGCTTGGCCGTGGCGTTCATCTTGTCGGCGAAGGCCGCGACGCTTCCCGCGATCTTTTCAGCGAACATCACCGCGACATCGTTGGCCGACTTGATGATGAGCGCGCGCAGGGCGGTTGGCATGCTCATTTCCGTGCCGATCGGCGCGCCGATCTTGCTCGGCGGTTGAGCGAGCGCGGTTTGCGAGACGGTGAGATTATCTTCCATCGACAGCTTGCCGTCGCGCATCGCCTCGAAGGCGAGATAGGCGGTCATCAGCTTGGTGAGCGAGGCGGGGTGCCAGCGCCGGTCGATGTCCTCGGAATAGAGCACCAGCCCGGTCTCGGCGTCGATCACCAGGGCGGGCGCGGCCCGTGCCGGCGTCGGCGTCATCCCGGCGACCAAGAGTGCGAGCAGTGCGCTGAAGAACGCTGCGATACGCATCACCGCTGTCCCTGTCTGATCAAATGTTTTCGAATACCGTTATTTGAGTTGGTGCCCCAGGCCTGACTCGAACAGGCACGCCCTTGCGGGCAACAGATTTTGAGTCTGTCGCGTCTACCGATTCCGCCACTGGGGCCAAGTCAGCGCAGTCTCGCCGGATCATAACCCGCGGCCTTGGCCCGTCAACAGCAGAAGCGACGACATAAAGATCGCGCGCGGGCAAAACCGCGCCTGCCAACCCGCTGCGGCGATGGACAAACGCTGCGCGCCCCGATAAGCAGGCACCATGCTCAGAGACCTTTACGATCGTGTGATGGCCCTGGCCGCCCACCGGTTCGCGCTGTGGTGGCTGATGCTGGTGTCGTTCATCGAAAGCTCGGTGTTCCCGATCCCGCCGGACGTGATGCTGGTGCCGATGGTGCTGGCCAAGCGGGCGAAGGCGTGGTTCTACGCGGCGATGACCACGCTCAGCTCGGTGCTCGGCGGCGCGGTCGGTTATGCCATCGGGTTCTTCTTCTTCGAGCTTGTGGGCCAGCCGATCCTGGAGTTCTACGGCAAATCGGACAAGTTCGCCGAGTTCGCCGCCGGCTATAACGCCTACGGCGCGTGGATCGTGCTGGTCGCCGGCATCACCCCGTTCCCCTATAAGGTCATCACCATCGCTTCGGGCGTCACTGGCCTCAATTTCCTGGTGTTTATGCTGGCGAGCGTGGTTGCGCGCGGGTTCCGCTTCTATCTGGTCGCGGCACTGCTCTACTGGTTCGGCCCGCCGATCCGCAGCTTCATCGAGCGCCGGCTCGGCCTGGTCACCCTGGCCTTCTTCGTGGCCTTGTTCGGCGGGTTCGTCGCCCTCAGATACCTGTAGAGTGACGCGGAGACAAGCTGATGCAAGACATCATCGCGCGGATCGGAATGCGCGAGGCCGCGCTGGCGGTGCTGGGGCTTGCCGGCGCGACGATCCTGGCCGCGCTGGCCTACGAGCACATCGGCGGTTATGTGCCCTGCGAACTCTGCCTGCGCCAGCGCTGGGCGTATTATGCCGGCATTCCCGTGGCGCTTCTGGCGGTGGTTTTCGCCGACAGACGGCCGGCGCTGGCGGCTGGTGCGCTTGGCTTGGTCGGTTTGGCTTTCCTCGTTAACGCCGGCCTCGGCGTCCATCATGCGGGGGTCGAGTGGGGCTGGTGGCCTGGCCCGGCGGGTTGTTCAGGCGGCGTGCGAATGTCGAGTGATGTTGGCGCGCTGGTCGAGAGCCTGCAAAACAGCGAAGTCGTGCGTTGCGACGAGCCGGCTTTCCGCCTGCTGGGCTTGTCGTTTGCGGGCTGGAACGCGGTAATCTCGCTGGCGCTCGCAGGGCTTGCCGCGCTGGGCTTGCAGGGCTTTGCCCGGCGGCTTTTCGCGACCGCCTGATGGGTGTGTAAATCCGCAACGCTATCTCGAAAAAACCATAGTTCATCCCCAAATTCTGCTTGTGCCGTAGCGTAAAGGTTACGTGCGTAAGCTGGAGTTAGTTGTGGAACAGCAGTGGAATGCGTTGGGCGCACTCGCGGATCGCGTGCTGCATCAGGCGGCCGAGGCGCGAGAAGCATCAGTTGGCCAGTTGCGTGAAGCCGAGGCAGCGCAGGGCAGCATAGCGTGTCAGCGCCCAGTAGCGGGTCGGGCGCAAACGGTCAGAGCGCAGGCGCAACAGCTTGAGTTGCCGCTTGTGTGAGGCGTCACGCGGAGGAGTCCTCGCCCGTCGTAACCGGCGTATCGGGCACCGTGCTCCATTCCGTCCATGAGCCATCATACACCGCGGCACGCTCGTAGCCAGCCGTCGCAAGGCCCAGCGCCAGAAGGCACGCTGTCACGCCTGAGCCGCAGGTGGTCACGATCGGTTTGTTTAGATCGACCTGGGCCATCGCGAAGAGTTGCCGGATCTGCTCGGGCGTGCGCAGGGTGCCATCGTCATTCAGCAAGGCGACATAATAGAGATTGAGCGAGCCAGGGATGTGCCCGGCCCGTGCCGTCGGCCGCGGCTCCGGGGTTATGGCATGAAACCGCTCCGGCGAACGCGCATCCACGATCTGGGCGCCGCCGGCCTCGGCGATCCGGCGCATGTCTTCCAGGTCGCGCACCAGCTCGGCCTGCATCCGGGCGGTGAAGTGTTTGGGCTGCGGCCGCGGCGGCGGCGCATCCTCGAGCGGGCGGCCTTCCGCTTTCCATTTCGGTAGCCCGCCATCCAGCACCGCGACATCATCATGGCCCATCACGCGGAACATCCACCATGCCCGCGGCGCGCTGAACATGCCCGCGTCATCATAGACCACGACCTTGTCGCCATCGCCGATACCCATCTTGCGCATCCGCGAGACGAACTTTTCCGGCGAGGGCAGCATATGCGGTAGCGGGTTGGACGTGTCCGCGATCTCGTCAATATCGAAAAACTGCGCGCCGTGAATATGCTCTTGTTGATAGTGCGTGTCGGCCGGGGCGCCAGGTATGATGCTGTAACTCGCGTCCAGGACCTTTACGTCCGGCGCGTCGAGATGATCAGCCAGCCAATCGGTGCTCACCAGCCAGTTCCGCGTTGGTTGCGGCATAGCGTTTCCCCGCGTCTTAATGATGGTGTTTTAGTCGGCGTCGACAAAGACCTCAGGCACGCTGGGCTCACGCTCCAGCCAGGCCGGCACCGGCAAGCCCTTCTCGCGCAGGAAGGCCGGGTTGAAGATTTTGCTCTGATAGCGCTGGCCGTAATCGCACAAGATGGTCACGATGGTGTGGCCCGGCCCCAGATCGCGCGCCAGCCGCATCGCGCCGGCGACATTCACGCCGGTGGAGCCGCCCATGCACAAACCCTCTTCGCTCAGCAGCGCATAGGCGATATTCAGCGCCTCGGTATCGTCGATCTGATAGGCGCGGTCGACCTGCACGCCCTCCAGATTCGCCGTAACGCGGCCCTGGCCGATGCCTTCGGTAATTGACGAGCCTTCGGCTTTCAGTTCGCCGTGAGCGTAATGGTGATACAGCGCGCTGCCGAGGGGGTCGGAAATGCCGATGACGATTTCCTCGCGCTTGGCCTTCAGCCCATTCGACACGCCGCCGAGCGTGCCGCCGGTGCCGACCGCGCAGATGAACCCGTCGACCTTGCCGCCGGTCTGCTCCCAGATTTCTTCCGCCGTGGTTTCGATGTGGCCGTCGCGATTTGCCACGTTGTCGAACTGGTTGGCCCAGATCGCGCCGCTCGGCTCGCTCTCGTTCAGCGTCTCAGCGAGGCGCGCGGAATATTTAACGTAGTTGTTCGGGTTGCGGTAGGGCACCGCCGGGACCTCGACCAGCTCCGCGCCCATAAGGCGCAGGGTGTCTTTCTTCTCTTGCGACTGCGTTTCCGGGATCACGATCACGGTGCGATAGCCCAGCACGTTCGCCACCATCGTCAGGCCGATGCCGGTGTTTCCCGCAGTGCCCTCGACCACCACGCCGCCGGGGCGCAGAAGCCCGCGCTTTTCGGCATCACGGATGATGAACAACGCCGCGCGGTCCTTAACCGATTGGCCTGGGTTGAGGAACTCCGCCTTGCCGTAGATGTCGCAACCAGTTTCTTTGCTGGCGCGGGTCAGCCGGATCAGCGGCGTGTTGCCGATGCATTGCAGAGCGTTGTGCTTGAGGGCCAAGGCGGCGGTCCTTCTCGTCAGGATGGACGGACAAGCGCGAAATCATTCCAAGTTCACAGACTACTGAGCGGCGCTCGGCGGCGCAAGAGCGCGCGGGTGGGGCTTGCCTCATCTGTGTGTGAGCGGCTAGGTTCCGCGCGGTTTCCATAGACGGGACGCCCGGATGACCGGCAGCGCGCTGTTCTTCTACCTCTCCAAACTGGTTTGGTTTGTGGTCCAACCCTCCAGCCTGATCGCGTTGCTGCTGGTCGGCGGGCTCATGCTGATGCTCTGGCGGCGACGTTGGGGCTTGCGGTTCGTCGCGCTCGGCGTGCTGGGCTATGTGATCGCCGGGTTTTCGCCGCTCGGGCATTGGCTGATGATGCCGCTGGAGGACCGTTTCCCCCGCCCGGAACTCATCGAGGCGGTGGACGGCATCATCGTGCTCGGCGGCTCGGTCGACACGCTGGTCAGCAAGGCGCGCGGCGTGACGGCGCTGAACGAGGCGGCAGAACGGCTGGCCGAAGGCGCGGCGCTCGCCAGGCGCTTCCCTGATGCACGGCTGGTGTTCTCCGGCGGCTCTGGTGACATCCTCTATGAAGGCACGACCGAAGCGGCCGGCGCGGAGTGGCTGTTTGCGCGGCTCGGCATCGCGCCGGAGCGGCTCGTGCTGGAGGACCGCTCGCGCAACACGGCGGAGAACGCGGCCTTCACGCGCGATCTCGTGCAGCCCCAGCCGGGCGAGCGCTGGCTGCTTGTCACCTCGGCGTTTCACATGCCGCGCGCGGTCGGGTGCTTCCGCGCCGTCGGCTTCGAGGTCATCCCCTGGCCGGTTGATTATCGCACCAGCGGCGGGGACGACGTCTGGCGCTTTTTCCCGCGCGCTTCGGAGGGCTTGCGACGTGTCGATTTGGCAACGAAGGAATGGGCGGGGCTGCTCGCGTACTATGCCACCGGGCGGACGACGGCCTTCCTGCCCGGCCCACGCTGAGCACGGGCGGTGAAGCTGCAAGGCTAGCCCCCCGAGCCGAGATATCGCAGGGCCGCGCTCGATAGTGCCCCACCGACCACACAAGGGATGCCGAACTGGACTTGCCCAGCCGCCGCTGCGCCCACGCAGCCGAGCGAAAGCGCGACCTGGCCGGCCTCGGCCCATTGCGTTGCGGCGCGCTGGGAGCCTGGCCCCTTGCGCCGGATTTCCTCAATAGCCGCCATTACATCCTTGCGAACGCGTTCGGTGTCCGCGGTCTCTGCCGCGATGATGACTTCAATCAAGACGCGGCGCACCCGCTCGGACTGGCGCGGGCGAATGCGCCGGAGGACATCAAGCAGCTCAGCATCGCGTGAGGCATTGGTTGCCAGCGTGAATTTCGCCATCCCCCCGACAGTGAGTTTTTCCAGATTGTCCGGCTCCTCCGACCACGGCAGCAGCGCAGCGATCCAGGCGATCGGCCTGTCCTCTCCGGTGGCGAAATAACGGCCCCAGTGCACATCGATCAGTTCCGGGTGGGTGGCGTAGCTCACCCGGACCGGCTCCGGCTCCTCAGGGCCGAAATAGGTGTTCCAACGGAAAGCGCGGCGCACTGTGTCCATCGTCGAGGCTTCCGGAGGCGTGAACGGCACGGCCTCCAGCGTCGGCAGCGTGCCGTCGAGGTAGTATCGCATCAGGTGCTTACGCTCGGGCAGGTGCGGGGCGAAGTCGATCATCACCTGGTCCCAGTTCGCCAGCCCTGAATAGGCGATGGCGCGGACCACCAGCCACTGATCCTTGAAGGGCAGGGGAAGACAGTCCGCGGCGATCTGAACCGCGTCATCGGGGTTGTCGCGGAGAACGCCAGCGAGAAAGCCGACATAAACGCCGGCCTTGGCGCGCTCATCGAATGCGCCCTGGCTGCTGAGCCGACGGATCAGGCCCGGCACCTCCTGCGGGTTGGGAGCGTCCTGATACGCTTTCATCCACTTAAGGCCGGCTTCTGGCGTGCTGGTGATGTCTGCCGCCCACTCCACGGCGCGCGCGGGCAGCGCCATCACGATCAGGATCAGCACGGCGAGCAGATATCGCATCTTTGGCTTGAGCACTCCGAACATACGCTTGACTGTTGCTTTCAAGCACAGATCGGATGCGCGTACAGGCTCCAGATGGCGACTTTATGGATCCTTTAATTGTAGCCGCGGTGTGGTGCCGCCGGATCACTGGCTATCGGGCGGCGTCAAGGTATCCATGTAGGACAATAATGCGTCGATCTGCTCCGGCGAGAAGGTGAACGCGGGCATTTCTCCGTGGCCGACCACGATACCTTCGGCCAGCGCTTCCTGAAGGTTCCAGACGGAATAGCGCGCCGCAATCTCGCGAAACGGCGGCGCCTCCGCATTGGCGCTTTCGCCCGTCGCGCCGATAGCATGACATGCTTCGCAGAGGTTTTCGGCCAGGTCGCGGCCGGCAGCCAGGTCCTGAGCCACGGCGGGCCCGGCAATGAGGCCCACCCCGGCGAGCACGACGCTGCAAGCCAACGCCGTTTTAAGGCGCATGTAAATGTGAGTCATCCGTTTCCCCTTTCTTATTATTGCGCTGTTCTTGGCCATAGCAGACCATGTCTGACACGTCTTCGCGTCATAAAAATGCGCGCGGTGCGGTCCATCGCGCCATGATGATATCCGATTTGCACAGGAGTTGGGCTGGTCGCACCATGGCGTTGCCCGGGCGGCGGGGCGCTGAGCCGACGAAATGGCTGGGGCGGCAGGATTCGAACCTGCGCATCACGGGATCAAAACCCGTTGCCTTACCGCTTGGCTACGCCCCAACGCAGCACGGCATGTGCGGAGAAATAGCGAAGAAACAAACGACGGGCAATGCCCGTGGGATCGGACCAATTGTCTGGGGAAGACGCTGCTTGCGAGCCCCGAGCCAGAAAGTTATAACGGCGATACAGTTTTCGTCAAAGGCCGGAGTGTGGCGCAGCCTGGTAGCGCACCTCGTTCGGGACGAGGGGGTCGCAGGTTCGAATCCTGCCACTCCGACCACGCGATGCTCAAACCGGCGTCTAACAGCCGTATGCCCGCACTGCTCCCCCATTTCAGCGTCTCGTAACCTGCAGCGCCGGCCCCTGACAATCCGGCTGCGTCCGTTTTGTTTGACGGGATAAGCCGCCCGCGTCTTCGCGCGCATCGGCGCGGTCGTGCGCCGTTTTGAATAGATGCTAGAGCGCGTTCAAACAAATCCGGGTCAGCGAACACGCTATAAGTTCTTGTTTTGTCGCATTTTCGGCCGCAAAACCGGTTCCCACTTTTGCTGAAAATGCTTTAGCAGAAGTACTGCACTGCGCCGGCCAACGCGCAGAATTTTAGGCAGTCTCCTCACGAAATCTTAGCGTCGATGTGGAAGACTTTCTCCCAATCAGAAAAGTATCAAACACGGTGATGTTTTATGGTCCCCGAGGACATCGCAAATATCTGCCCTGACGGCATTCTGGTCGTCGGGCCGGATCACCGCATCTCATGGCTCAACGACGCCGCCCGGCGGATGTTCGGATGGCCGGGCGATACGCTCCTTCGCCAGCATGTCAACGTGCTGGTGCCCCAGGGCAAGCGCCGACGCCATAATCGGCTCATGCGCGGCCTCAGCGAAATGACGGCGGGCCCGGTGAACATGAAGAGTTGGCGTCAGGTGGAGGCGCTGCGCGCGGATGGTCGCCGGTTTCCAATTCATGTCTGGCTTGCGCCGGACCGTGACACGGGTGACAGCCGGACAGTCGTTTTTGCGCGTGACATGAGTGAACTGGCAGCCAGCGAAGCCGCGGCCACTGCGGCACAGGCGAAACTGGAGGAACAGGGGCGGAAGAACGCGCTATTGGCCTTGGTCGCCGAGCATGCCACCGACGCTGTCATCATTACCGATGCTCAGGGACGCACCTTATGGGTGAACCCGGCGCTCGAACAGCTCAGCGGCTACCAAGCAGACGAGTTCAAGGGCCGGAAGCCCGGGGAACTTCTACAGGGGCCGGAAACCGATACGGCCACGGTCAGGCGTATCGCAGAAGCGGTCAAAAATGGAAGCGCGATCCAGTGCGAACTGCTCAACTATCACCGCGACGGCGAACCTTACTGGCTCGATATGAACATTACGCCTGTTCACGATGATGCTGGACAGCTTGCGAAGTTCATCGCTGTCGAGCGGGACATCACCAAGGTGAAACAGCAGGAGAACGCGCTCAAAGCGGCACGCGAAGCGGCGAAGCGCGCCGAGGACCGGCTGGCCTCCGCCATCGAAGCGATTTCCGAGGGCTTCGTGATTTACGATGCCGAAGATCGCCTGGTCATGTGCAACAGCGCCTTGCGCGCGCAGTTTCCGTTCTTGTCCGAGTTGCTCGTACCCGGCGCGAAATTCGAGGATCTGATCCGAACCGCCGCACTGAACGGGCATTTCGATACGCAAGGCGAAGACCCGGAAGCATGGGTTCGCAAGCAGATCGAGAAGCGCCGTGCCAGCGATCGCGTCGAAACAACTGTCCGCTTTACCAACGGACGCTGGATGCTGCGCCGGGAATGCCGTACGCCGGATGGCGAGATGATCGGCGTTCGGTCGGATATCACAGCTTTCAAGCAGCAAGAAGAAAATCTGCGTCAGGCAAAGCGTAAGGCTGAGCGGGCCGAAAACCGCCTGGCCTCCGCTATTGAGGCCATTTCTGAGGGCTTCGCCATCTATGATGAATACGACCGGCTGGTGATGGCCAACGACGCGTTCCGAAAGCTGCACGAAGGTGTGGCCGATCTGATCCTTCCCGGTGCGACATTCTCGGAGATCGTACTGGCCGCAGCCCGGCGCAAGTACTTTGACACGGGTGGCGAAGATCCTGAAACCTGGGTTCGCAAGCAAGTCGAGAAGCGCCGGTCGCAGCCGCAAGCCGAAACCATGGTGCCGTTTACCGACGGCCGGTGGATGCTGCGTCGCGAGCGCCGCACGCCCGAAGGCGAGATGATCGGCATTCGCTCCGACATCACCGCATTCAAGGCGCAGGAGGCTGCCTTGGAGGAGGCCCGCGCCCGCGCGGAGGCCGCGGATCAGGCCAAGAGCGAGTTCGTCGCCAATATTAGTCATGAACTGCGCACGCCCATCAACGGGATCATGGGCTTCATACAACTCATGCTCACTGGCGAACTGGATGACAAGCAGCGCGAGCGGGCAGAAATCGTGAAATCCTCGTCAGAGCATCTGCTTCAACTCGTTAATGACTTGCTCGATTTGTCACGTATCGCCAGCCAAAGCGTCGAACTCAGTCCTGAATGGTTTGATCTGGCCGAGCTTGTCGAAGACACCGTGGCCATGATGGAGCCGCTGGCAAAGCAGAAAAACATTGACCTCAACGCGGATCTTTCCCTTCCGTCCGGGATTGTGATCGAAGCTGATCGCTCGCGCCTGAGGCAAATCCTGTTCAACCTGGTTGGCAATGGGATCAACTACACAGATCACGGCCAGGTCACGCTGCGCGCGCATGATGGACCACCGGGCGTAATCTTCGAGGTTTCTGATACCGGCCCCGGCATGCCCAAAGATAAGCTCCAGACGATCTTTGATCGGTTCTCACGGATCGAGGGCGCCGGTGCGGCTTCGGGCGGCGCTGGACTTGGGCTTGCCATCACCAAGGGCCTAGTGGACCTGATGGGCGGGGAGATCGTGGTCGAGAGCGAATTGGGCGAGGGCTCGACATTCACGGTTCGGCTTCCGCTGCCCACGAAGGCTCCGACGCGTTTGCCACAGCCGACGGCCGGCGCACCGGAACCAGCCAAGATTGAGCAGGCGCGAAGCATGTATGATGTTCTGGTTGTGGAAGATCACCCTGTGAACCAGCTTCTGATCCGCGAGCTGTTAACCGGGATCAGTTGCCAGGTCAGCTTGGCGGAGAACGGGTTGCAGGCTCTAGAGCAGGTAGAGGCCCATGATTTCGATCTCATCATCATGGATAACCAGATGCCTGAAATGAGCGGGCTTGAGGCGATCAGCGAGATCCGCGCGCGCGACGACTGGAAACGGCGGATCCCGATAATCGCGCTGACGGCCAACGCGATGCGCGGCGCAGAGACACCGTATCAAGAGCACGGGGTGGAGGCATTTCTGACCAAGCCATTCGATATGAATGAGGTGCTCGCCACGGTTCAGCGTCTTGGCAAGGTTGGCCGCGAAATCCGCGATGCTGCCGCGCCAGCGGCGATGTGAGACCGTTGTGATCGTGGCGCGCGCTTGACCGCTTATTCGCTGTTGCACAACGCTATGAACCCATCCTCATCTAGCACCTTGACGCCAAGCTCGCGCGCCTCCTCCAGCTTCTGGCCGGGGTCGCTGCCGGCGACGACGTAATCGGTGTTGCTGCTGACGCTCGATGTCGCCAGGCCGCCCAGCGCCTCGACCTTGCGCTCGGCCTCTTCGCGGGTGAAGCGCTCCAGCGCGCCGGTGAAGACGAAGGTCTTGCCTTCCAGCGTCGTCGCCCCGGGCGTAGCGACCTCTTTCGGTTCGACGCCTGCCTCGCGGATGCGCTCCAGTACCCTCAGGTTGCGCTCGGTGTCGAAGAACTCCGCAACACTCTGCGCAACCTCCGGGCCGATGTCGAGAATAGCGCGCAGCGTGTCGGTGTCCGCTGAGGCCACGGCGTCCAGCGTGCCTAGCTCGCGAGCGATGAGCCGTGCGGTGCGCGCGCCCACATGGCGGATGCCGAGCGCGTAGAGGAAACGGTCGAGCGGCGGCGAGGTCGTCGCGTGGATCGCCGCATAAAGGTTGTGCGCGGAGGTTTCGCCGAAGCCCTCCAGGCTGCGCAGATCATCCTCCGAAAGCTCGTAGAGACCGGCGAGATCCGCCACCATCCCGCGCTCGACCAGCTGCTGCGCGGTCTTCTCGCCCAGCCCGTCAATGTCCATCGCCTCGCGCGCGCCGTAATGCGTCAGGTGACCCTTGAGTTGCGCGGGGCAAGCGATGCCCGCCGGGCAGATGACATATGCGCCTTCCTTGACGACCTCGGTGCCGCAGGAGGGGCATGTGTCGGGCATCTCGAATTCCGGCCCGCGCGCCACGCCCGGCTGCAGCACGCGCTCCGCCACTTCGGGGATCACGTCGCCCGCGCGCTTGATCCGTACCGTGTCCCCGATCCGCAGGTCCTTGCGCGCGACTTCTTCGGCGTTGTGCAGCGTGGCGCGGGAGATGGTCACGCCGCCGACATCGACCGGCTCCAGCAGCGCCACGGGCGTCAGGATGCCGGTGCGCCCGACCTGCACGACGATATTGGCGATGGTGGTCTCTTCCTCGCGCGGCGGAAACTTCCACGCCACCGCCCAGCGCGGGCTGCGCGCGCGGGTGCCCAGCTTTTTGCGGGCGGCCAGGTCGTCGAGCTTGAGGACCACGCCGTCGATCTCGTAGTCGAGGTCGTCGCGCTGTTCCACCAGGTCTTTATAGGCGGCCTCAACCTCCTCGAAGCCCGCGACGCGCTTGTTCTTCTGATTGGTGCGGAAGCCCCAGTCGTGGAACTGCTCCAGGAGGGTCCAGTGGCTGGACCATTTGTCGGTGTCAGCGTCCAGCAGGTCGTAGACGTAGATGTCGAGCGGGTATTTCGCCACCGCCTCCGAGTCTAGCCGCCGCGCCAGCCCGGCCGCAGCGTTGCGCGGGTTGGCGAACGGCTCTTCGCCGCGCTCGATGCGCTGCTTGTTGGCCTTGTGGAATTCGGCCTTGGGCAGGAACACCTCGCCGCGCACCGCAAGCGGATCGGGCGCGTCGTCAGTATTGTGAAGCCGCAACGGCAGCGCGCCGATCGTCGCCAGGTTGTCCGTGATCTCCTCGCCGGACTGGCCGTCGCCGCGCGTGACGCCGCGCGAAAAGATACCGTCCGCGTAGACCAGTTCGACGGACAGCCCGTCGAATTTCGGCTCCAGCACGAGCGGCGCGTCGTCGCCCACGTCCTGGCCGATGAATTTGAGGAAGTCCCGCACTTCCCCCGCCTCATGCACAGCGTTCAGGCTGAGCATCGGCGCAACATGCTTCACCGTTGGATGGCCCGAGGCCGGCGGCGCGCCCACGCGGCGGGTTGGGCTGTCCGGGGTCACGAGGTCGGGGAAACGCTCTTCGATGTCCTGCAGCCGCGCGAAGAGCTTGTCGTATTCAGCGTCCGAAATCTCGGGCTGGTTCTTCACGTAATAAAGATAGTCGTGATGCGTGATCTCCTCGCGCAGTACCTTGGCCTCGTCGCGCGCTTGCGTCTTCGACAGCTTGTCGACCGCCTTCCGGGCCATGACTAACGCCTCATCAGCTTGAGCAGTTCGTCCGGCCCACGCGAGTTCAGCACGTCCTTCGCCTCCAGCCAGCCGCGCCCGGCCTGCGCCACGCCGAAGCGCATGGTCTCCAGTCCGTGGATGGAATGCGCATCCGTGCCGATCGGCACCATCAGCCCCATGTCGCGCGCCATCTTGCAGCGCGCATCGTCGATATCCAGCCGGTTCGGGTGCGCGTTCAGCTCCAGGAAACAGCCGCGCTCCGCTGCCTCGGTCATGATGCGGTCGAGGTCGATCTCGTAAGGCGCACGCTCGTTGATGAGCCGGCCCGTCGCGTGCGCGAGGATGTTGACGTGCTTGTTATCCATCGCGCGCAGCACGCGCTCGGTCTGCTTTCCCCGGGACAGGCCGAAGCCGCTGTGGATCGCGCCGATCACGTAATCCAGCCGGGCGAGGATGTTGTCGCTGAAGTCCAGCTTGCCGTCCTCCAGGATGTCGACTTCGCTGGCCTTCAGCAGGCAGATACCGTCCAGCTCCTCGTTGAGCTGGTCGATCTCGTCGATCTGTTTGGCAAGGTCGTCCTCGCTGAGGCCCGCGGCGACGGTCTGGCTCTTGGAGTGGTCGGTGATGCCGAGAAAAGCATAGCCCTTGTCGCGGGCGGCCTCGGCCATTTCGCGCAACGTGAACTTACCGTCGCTCCACTTGGTGTGGCAGTGCAGGTCGCCGCGGATGTCGTCCAGCTTGACCAGATCGGGCAATTCGCCGTTCTCCGCCGCCTCGATCTCCCCGCGATTTTCGCGCAGCAGGGGCGGGATGAAGGGCAAGTCGAGCTTATCATACACCTCCTCCTCGGTCTTGCCGGCGATGCGCTCGTCATCCTCGAAGAGCCCGTATTCGTTGAGCTTCCAGCCGCGGTCGATCGCGCGCTTGCGCAATGCGATGTTGTGCGCCTTGGAGCCGGTGAAATAGAACAGCGCCGCGCCATAGCTAATCTGCGCGACGACGCGCAAATCGACGTGGAAGCCGGATTGCAAGACGACGGTTGCGCGCGTCTCGCCTTTCGACACGACGTCATCGACCTCGTCATACTCTACGAAGCGGTCCATGACGTCGCTGCCGCGCTTGGCTGTGACGAGGATGTCGAGGTCGCCGACGGTCTCCTTCTGGCGGCGGTAGCTGCCTGCGATCACTGCGTCTTTCACTCCGTCGATCTCGCGGATATAGGCGATCAGCGGCTCGGCGATGTGTTCCGCATCCATAAGGCGCAGGCGCTTCTCGCCGCCCTCGAAGCGGCCAAGCGCGTCGATGATGTTCGCTTCGGTTTTTTCCCCGAAGCCTTGCACCTCCTGGATTTCGCCGGCATGCGCTGCCTTGCTTAGCGCCTCGATTGTCTCAATGCCCAGCTCTTCGTAGAGCTTCCAAGCGCGCTTTGGGCCGATGCCGGAGACATGCGTGATCTCCGCGAGCCCTTCCGGCACGCGGCCCTCCAGCTCTTGCAATAACGGCAAGTCGCCCGTCTCGATCAGCGTCTTGATCTTGCCGGCCAGATCTTCCCCAATGCCGGGCAACTCGGATAGGTCCTCGCCTTCGTCGATCATCCGCGCAGCGTCACGCGGCAAGCCTTCGACCGTGGCGGCGGCGTTGCGATAGGCGCGCACGCGGAACTGGTTGCCGCCCTCGATTTCCAGCAGGTCGGCGAGCCGCCGGAAGGCTTCGGCGATGTCGGCATTATGAATGGTCATCTTCGACGTCTGGCCTCGGGGCAGCATACGCTGATGGTCTTCTCCGAATTATCGCTGAGGTCCGTTATTCAGGCGCAGTGTCCATCCCCCTGGCAATGATCGGGATTAAGTCACGGGGCCCTGTCCCATCGCGGCCACCGCGAAACCTCCTGGGCTAACTCTCGTTGATGGTTTGTGGCACCGGCTCCAGCAGAAACTCCTTGCCCGGATAATCGTCGCGAACGGTTGCGTGGAGCGCTTCGACAAACGCGTGCGCCGCCGGGGGCATATAGCGGCGCGGATTCCACACCAGCGACATGGCGCAGCCCAATTGCTGGTGCTGGTGAAAAAGCGGGATCGCGTTCGCGTGCAGCCGGTCAAGCAGCACAGTTGAGGGAACGATGGCGGTCCCCATGCCTGAAGCGACGAAGGCTAGGAGGCAATGCGGGCTCGCGCTTTCAATCATCACGCGCGGCTGAAACCCGGCGGCCTGACACGCCCCGTCAAATAAACGGCGGGTAAGAAAATGCCGGCGCAGCAGCAACAGGTTTTCTTCGGCCAGCGCGGCTACGTCCAGCCGCATTCGGCCCAGGTATTGACTGGCCGGTGGAACCACCGCCAGCACTCCAAGCGGAAACAGTTCGCGCCCGGCCAGCGCCGCGTTTGCTGTGCGCCCCGCGATCGCGAGATCGAGGCGGCCGCGTTCCAGCAGGTCGGACAGCCGCGCGGAGCCGTCCTCCACGAGCGTTACCTCGACATCCGGGTGAGACGTTCTGAAGCTTGGTAGAAAACCGGCGACAACACTCTCCAGCGTTTGCGGAGTCGCACCAATGCGCAGCCGCCCCGCCGCTCCGCTGGAAATTTCGCGCGCGCGCCGGCCGATAGCCTCCACATCGCTCAGAACGCCCTGACAACGTTGTAAAAGGTCTTCCCCCGCGGGCGTGAGCGCGATGGTCCGGCCAATGCGGTCAAACAGTTGAACCCCCAACTCGGCCTCCAGCAATCTGATTTGCCGAGACAACGCTGACTGACTGATGTTCAGCCGCTCGGAGGCACCGGAAAAGCTCAAGTTTTCGGCAACGGCCGAAAAATAGCGAATCTGGGGAATATCCATGCCTAACCCATATCAAAAAGTCATAAGTTTGCGAAGAAAATTGCATTGGACAAATAGGTTCACCCCGCATGACACTAATGCTCACGGCACCGTGAACGCGCTCGCGTCGTCCTACGGCAGTACTCAACTGCTGCGCGTCGCAGCGGTGCGGAGCGGAATGATCTGGGGGAGAGATCGCAAATGCTGGATCAACTGACGGCTGAGCAGAGAGAGTTACAGGCCCGCGCGGCCCATTTCGCAGCGGAGAAAATCGCGCCGGATGTCGCGCATATGGACCGGACCAACGAGTACCCTTGGCACATCGTTGAGGGGCTGGCGCGAGAGGGTTTCATGGGTATGACCATTCCGCAGGCTTATGGCGGCGGCGGGCGCAGCCTGATGGACATGGTGCTGGTGGTCGAGGAAATCGCGAAAGTGTGCGGCACGGTCGCGCGCATTGTGGTGGACGCGAACACTGCGATCCCCAAGGCGATCCTAGACTTTGGCGACGCCGCCCAAAAGCAAAAATGGCTGCCCGAGATCGTGAAGGGCGATAAGCCAGCCATCGCCATCACTGAGCCGGAGGCTGGGTCCGCGGCCACCTCGATGCGCACGAGCGCGGTGCGCGACGGCGATGAAATCGTCCTCAATGGCGAGAAATGCTGGATCACCGGCGCGGGCGTCTCTCGCTGCTACCTGGTCTTCGCCCGCTTTGGCGATACACCGGGTGCAGCCGGGATCGGCGGAGTGCTCGTGGATGGCGCGACGCCGGGCCTTTCGGTCACGCGCGTGCCGATGATGATGGGCGTGCGCGGCATGCCTGAAGGCGATGTGAAATTCGAGAATTGCCGGGTGCCGGCGGAGAACCTGCTAGTGCCGCCGGGCGACGGCTTTAAGAAGCTGATGCGGTGCTACAACCTTCAGCGAGTCGGCGCTGCGACGGTTGCGCTCGGTATCGCCCAAGGGGCGCTTGATCTCGCCGTGGATTATGCGGGGTCCCGAAAGCAGTTCGGCCAGCCGATCGGCGATTTCCAGGGCATCCGTTGGAAGTTGGCGGACATGCATATCAAGCTCGAGGCGGGCCGTCTGCTGGTTCACCGCGCGGCGAGCGCGCTGGTCGACGGCTACCCTGATAAGGTGAACGCCGCGCTCGCCAAGGTCTCGACCGCGGAGGCGGCCATCGAGGTAACCAACGCGGCGCTGCAGATCCATGGCGCGAATGGCTATTCCTGCGATTATCCGATCGAGCGGATGGTCCGGGACGCACGCATGTTCGCCATCGGCGGCGGCACGGCGGAGATGCAGCGCAACCTGATCGGCGAGGAGTTGATGGCGCGGCGCGCCGCGCGGCTCAAGGACGTCGCTTGACTATGCCTCGCGCAGCGGGCGGCCCAGCGCCTTTTCAACCGCAAGAACGTCGCGCGTGGTTTGCAGCACGCTGTCAGCGTTAAGGCTCATCGAATCGATGCCAATCTCGACGAGGAAGCGCGCAATCTCGGGATAATCCGACGGCGCCTGTCCGCAGATGCCGATATGCCGGCCGCTGGCCTGCGCGGCCTCGACCGCCATCCGGATCAGCTTGAGCATGCCGGGGTCGCGTTCGTCGAAGTCGAAGGCGACAAGGCCAGAGTCGCGATCCACGCCGAGGGTGAGCTGGGTCAGGTCGTTCGAGCCGATCGAAAAACCGTCGAACAGTTTGGCGAAGGCATCGGCCTGCAGCACGTTGTTGGGGATCTCGCACATGACGTAAATCTCAAGGCCGTTCTCTGCGCGCTTGAGGCCGTGCCCGGCCATCGCCGCCAGCACCCGCTCGGCTTCTTCGACCCGCCGGCAGAACGGGATCATCAGCCGCACATTGCGCAGCCCCATCGTCTCGCGCACGCGCTTCATGGCCGCGCATTCCAGCGCGAAGCCTTGGGCATAGTCGGGGTGCGCGTAGCGCGCCGCGCCGCGAAAGCCGAGCATCGGGTTTTCTTCCTCCGGCTCGAAGAAGCGCCCGCCAATGAGCCGCGCGTATTCGTTGGTCTTGAAGTCGGACATTCGCACGATGACCGGCTTGGGGTAGAACGCCGCCGCGATGGTCCCGACGCCTTCGGACAGCCGCTCGATGAAGAAATCCGCCGGTCGGTCATAGCCGCGCGTCAACCGCGCGATCTCGTCGCGCGCGGCCTTGTCCTCCACCTTCTCCGGGTGGAGCAGCGCCATCGGGTGAACCTTGATGTATTCGTTGATGATGAATTCCATCCGCGCCAGGCCGACGCCGTCATTCGGCAGGAAGCTGAGCTGGAAGGCCGATTCCGGGTTGCCGACATTGATCATGATATGCGTCGCCGGGCGCTCCAGCCCGCTGAGGTCGGTTTCCCGCGTATCGTAGGCGAGCGCGCCTTCATACACCCGGCCGACATCGCCTTCGGCGCAGGACACGGTGACCTCGCCCGCATCGGCCAGTTTTTCGCCCGCGTCTTCCGCGCCGACCACAGCCGGGATGCCCAGTTCGCGCGCCACGATCGCGGCATGGCAGGTGCGCCCGCCGCGCGCTGTGACGATCGCCGCCGCGGTTTTCATCACCGGCTCCCAGTCCGGTGTGGTGCTGTCGGCGACCAATACTTCACCCGGCTTGAAGTCCGCCAGATGCTGGGCATCCGGGATGACATGCGCGTTGCCGGTCGCGATCCGGTTGCCGACGGCGCGGCCTCTGGCCAGCACCGGCCCGCGTTCCTGGATGTGGTAGGTCTTGAGAATCTGCCCCTTGCGCTGGGAGGCGACGGTCTCAGGCCGCGCCTGAACGACGTAAAGCTGGCCGTCCTTGCCGTCCTTGGCCCATTCGATGTCCATTGGCCGGTCCTCGCCGGCCTGTGTGCTGTAGTGCTTGGCGATGGCGATGGCCTGCCCGGCGAGGTCGAGCACGTCCGCATCGGAGATGCAGAAGCGTTGCTGGTCGGCTTCCGGCGTGGGCAGGTTGCGGGTCTGCTCGCGCGTGTGACCGGTCGCATATACCATCTTCATCTGCTTGCGGCCCAGCCTTCGGCGCAGCACGGCGCGGTAGCCCAGCTCATAGGTCGGCTTGTGGACGTAGAACTCGTCAGGGTCGATGGTCCCCTGCACGACATTCTCGCCGAGGCCGTAGGCGGCGTTGATGAACACGACGTCCTTGAAGCCGGTCTCGGTATCGAGCGAAAACATCACGCCGGCAGCCGCCAGGTCCGAGCGCACCATCTTCATCACGCCGATCGACAGGGCGACCTTGAAGTGATCGAAGCCGCGATCGGCCCGGTAGCTGATCGCCCGATCGGTGAAGATCGAGGCGAAGCAGCGCCGGCAGGCGTCGAGCAGCATCTCGTCGCCCTTGACGTTCAGATAGGTGTCGTGCTGGCCGGCGAAGCTGGCGGTGGGCAGGTCCTCGGCGGTGGCGGAGCTGCGCACGGCGAGGCTGAGATCGTCGCCGTATTGCCCGCGAAGCGCGGCGTAGGCTTCCAGGATTTCGCCACGCAGCGCCTCGTTCATCCCCGCGCCGTAAACGAGCTCGCGCGCGGCCGCCGCCCGCTCGGCGAGCGCTATCACGTCCGACGTGTCGAGATCATCAAGCAGCGCGTGCAGCCGCTCCCATGCGCCGGCCTCAGTGAGCATCTCGTAATAGGCGTCCGCCGTGATGGCGAAGCCGTTGGGCACTCGCACGCCCAGCGGAGTCAGCTCGCGGTAAAGCTCGCCGATGGAGGCGTTCTTGCCGCCGACGAGCGGAACATCGTTCAGACCAAGGTCGCAGAACCAGCGGATATAGCGCGCGGTGGACATTTGCCGGCCTTAATCCGGCTCGTCAACCCAGCGGTCTTGGAACTTCTCCATGAGCTGCGGCATCGTCGTATATTCCATCTCGTCGAGGCCGAGACGGTGTGGCTCGAACGGCCCGTGGCGGCGTAGATAGTCCGCGACCTCGTTGGCCTGCGCCCGGGCGCGGTCAAACGCCGGATCGGCGAACATGTCGCGCGGGCCGACGAGCTGGCCCTCATTGACCTGGAACCCGGCGGCGATGACCCGCGGCGGTCCATCGAAGCGCGATGGCGTGGCGTCGGCAAAGCTGCAGGGCATCAGCGGGCCGTGATGCGAGCCGCGCATCCAGCCTTCCGCCGTGTGCGGGAAGGTGAACGGCTCAAGCGTTTCGCCCACCGCGGGCAGGCCGGACTGACAGCGCGTCACGAGAACGGGATCATCCTTGCCGACATATTTGCCGGCGATAAGGCTGAGCCGCTGCGTCGAGGCCGATGCCGCGATCAGCCCGTCCATGCGCCGGTAGACATGCTTGATCATGTAGCGGCGTGGCGCGCCGATGAACATCAGCATCTCATACATCTCTTCCGGGCAGACGAAGCGGATGCTCTTGTGTTCGATCACGTCCATGACTTCGAACTCGAAGCCCTGGTGCATTTTCGTGTCGATCACCAGCCCCGGCGAGTTGAACGGGTTGGCGTAGATATTGAACAGCGGCAGGTTCCACGCGCCGGGCGAGGTCTTGTCGGCCATGAACACGATAACCGGCTCGCTGGGGCGCTCTTCAAAGTCCATTTCCGCCACCCCAGGCCCCATGCCTGTGACATTGCCGGCGAAGGTATCGGACAAGAGGTCCTGGCCCGCGCCGTAGAGCTTCAGGCTCTTGGCCGTCTCAGTGCAGGCGACGAAAGTGTCCCAGGCGAACCGGTGAATCTCGCTGTTATCGACGCCGTGCCGGTGCGTCATGATCAGTTGCAGATCATCGCCACAATTGGTCACGTAGGCGTCGATCAGCAGGCCTGAAGTCATCGCCTCGGCGGTGTGCTTGCGCGCGGTCTCCACGAGCTCCGGGTGGACGCTGGAGTGCCCGACAAAGCCGCCGACATCCGCCTTGATGACGCTGAATGTCAGAAGATCAGCCATTTGCAGCCTCGCTTAATCCTGGACGTTCCCTGCAGGATAGGCTAGCCGCCCCGGTCGCACACGGTCTTTGACCATTGTTAAGCAGGCTGTCTATGTCAGCGGGCGCTCCAATGTCTCCCCCGGCCGGATCGCGCACGGTTCGCCGTTGATGAACACCTCCGCCGATGCTTCCGTGTAAAGCCCGGCGCGCAGGCGGATCGCGGTGCGGCAGATATGCACGTGGAGCTCGTTATCCTGATAAATCATCGTGAACGACAGCTCCTTCAGGTCGTCTGGCAGACATGGATTCAGCCATAATCGCCCGTAACGCAGCTCCATGCCGGAATAACAGCGCTGGATGATGTCTAGCGTGACGGCCATCGCGCCTAGATGTATCCCTTCGTGGGTGGTGCTGTTTTCCCGGTCGGCGACATCGCCCCAGAGCGCCTCATGGAACAGCCGCCACGACTTCCCGCGGTCCGCACGGGCGAGCACCCAGGAATGCACGACCCGGCTCAACGACGAACCGTGCGCGGTGCGCCGGAGATAATATTCGACATTGCGCGGGATCGACGCCGGGTCGAATGCATAGCCGAGTTGGTGCAGAAGGGCGGTAAGCTGTTCCGCAGAGAAAAGATAGAACAGCATCAGCGCATCGGCCTGTTTCGAGAGCTTGTATTGGTTCGGGCTGTCGCCCTCGGCTTCGAGAATCCGGTCGAGACGCTCGATGGTGCCATACGTCTTACGGTAGCCCGCCCAGTCGAACTCCTGAAGCTTCTCGTAGCCTTCGAATTGGCTGATGATGCCGTCGTCGTGAAACGGCACGAACATCCTGTGCGCGATGTCTTGCCAGCGGCTTAGCTCGTCGTCGGTGAGCGCAAGACGTCCGCAAAGTTCTCCGCGCCAGCCCGCTGGCAACAGATCTAGGCATTCCAGCGCCGTGCTGAGGCACCAGACCGCCATCACGTTTGTGTAAGCGTTGTTGTTCAAGCCCGGAGTGTCGGCGTCGGGATAGGCGTCATGATACTCATCTGGTCCCATGACGCCGCGGATTTCGTAGCGCTCGCGCTCGCCGTTCCATTCGCAGAGGCTCGCCCAGAAGCGCGCGATCTCCAGAAGCATCTCCGCCCCGCTACTCCGCAGGAATTGGATGTTCGCGGTGGCCTGATAATGCTGCCAGACGTTGTAGGCAATGGCGGCGCTGACATGGCGTTGGAGGTGCGTGTTGTCGGGGATCCAGTTTCCTGAGCGGGGGTTGAGGTGGAGCCGTTGGCTCTCTTCGCGACCATTGCTCCCGCTCTGCCAGGGATACATCGCGCCCTTGAAGCCGGCCTGGCCGGCCAGACGGCGGGCTGCGTCCAGCCGGCGAAAGCGGTAGTCGATCAGCGCGCGGGCGATTTCGGGGAACCGGACATTGAAGAACGGGAAGATGAACAGCTCATCCCAGAAGATGTGGCCGCGATACGCCTCCCCGTGCAGCCCCCGCGCGGGTACGCCGGCATCGAATGCGACCGTGTTCGGCGACATGACTTGCATGAGATGAAAGGCATGAAGTCGCAGCAACCGTGTCGGACGGTCAAGATGACCATCGCGGATCGCGATTTCCGCGCGCTGCCATAGCCGGTCCCAGGCATCGGCGTGGCTATGCGCCAAATCTTGAAAACGAGGCGCACGATGAGCCGCGTTACGCGCTTCCAGCCCGGCTTCTGAGATGGCGGTATCGCGGGACGTGTAGACCGCCACGATTTTTTCGATGCTGACAGGCTTCCCCTCTTCAAGAGCGAAGCTGAGGTGTTCGGCGACATATCCCGGCTCGCTGGTGAGGCGTCGGTCACACTCTACCAAGACGCCTTCGCAGTAGACGTCGGTGCGCGCGGCCTGGGCCATCTCGATGCGCGACTGCCTGGTGCGTACGCGCAGCCAGATCAGCGTGGCCTCGCTATCGCCCTGGCCGGCTGGCTCCAGATGATCGCCGCGCAGGTCGCGGTAGCGGGCGACGCCGCAGTTGGTCACGCGCCCGTCGAGAGCAGAGCGGAGCTGGACAGGTCCGGACCAGTTCTCGGCGGTGATGGTCGTTTCGATGCCGGCGTAGTGGCGTGCGCTCAGATGCACGAAGCGGCGGCTGTCGAGTGTTGTCCGCCGGCCTTGGTCATCCTCCACGCGCAGCGTGCGTTTCAGGAGGCCGTGGCGTAGGTCCAGTTCGACACGATAATCGAGAATATTGGCCTGTTGCAGGTCCAGCCAATCACCGTCGGGCGAGCGGAAATCAAGGGGCAGCCAATTCGGGAAATTGACGAGATCCTCGTTCTCGACAACCTGGCCAGCGATCTGCGTCTCCAGCCGGTTATAACCGCCGGCCAGATAGGTGCCGGGGTAGTGGACATCGCCGCCGCGCGCTTCCTGCGCCGCTCCACGCGTCGCGAAATAGCCGTTGCCGAGTGTGCACAGGGCTTCCCGCAGTCCTTCCTGACGGGGGTCAAAACCGTGATAGATCAGAGACCAAGGCTCGGAGCTGTCACTCCGGGCATACATCCTGTCCACAACAACGGCGCGAAGGTCGTCGGCAACATGGTCGGCGCCGTGAGCGATATACGCCTGCCCCGCGCAATGCCGGTCCACGGCGACAACAAGGCCGAACCCGCCGCGGCGGCCGGCCTCGACGCCGACGAACGCATCTTCAAAGACGATGCAGCGCTCCGGCTCGGCCTGTAGGCGCCGCGCTGCCTCCAGGAAGCTGTCGGGCTCTGGCTTGCCCTTCAAGTCGGAGACCGCGATATCGACGCCGTCCACGCGGGCATCGAACATCTGATCTAGTCCAGCGGCTTCTAGGATCAGCCTGCCATTCCGGCTGGCAGTGACGATTGCCACTCTGAAGCCCGCCGCGCGGAGCCGTCCAATCAGCGCGCGCGCATCTTCAAATACCTTGACGCCGTCGCGGGTGACGGCTTCTTGGAAAAGCTGATTTTTGGCGTTGCCTAGCGCGCAGATGGTGTCCGTCCCCGGCGCATCCGAGGGCGCGCCGGGCGGCAGGGCGATGCCCCGCGCCTCCAAGAAAGTTTCAACGCCCTCATAACGCGGCCGGCCATCGACATAGGCGTAGTAGTCGCGCTCAATGTCGAAAGGCGTGAAGTCAGGCCCCTGGCGTTCGCGCAGGAAGGCGTCAAACAGGCGTTTCCAGGCGCTGGCATGCGTCTGCGCAGTGTCGGTGATGACGCCGTCGAGATCGAAGATGGCGGCGTCGAAGCGGTCGGAGGAGATAACAAGTGTTTCTTGCTCGGGCATTGGAACTGGCTGGGTCGTCTTCCATCGGATCGATTACACTAACACAGACGCCGGGCGAAGTTTCCGCATCGGTGTTAGAAGCTTCCTGCCGCGCGGTTGCGCAGTGCAGTGCGGACGTTGTGCCGATTGATCACGGACAGGCAACGGCACGGATGTTAGGCTTGTGCGGCAAGAGCAATTGCAATCAGTGAGGACTGATGACTGTTCAGGACATCCCCATCGTGCTGTTTGCTGCCGGCAGCCTGGAAGCGCCGCTCAGTCGGATCGCGGACGACTTCGCCGCGGCCCATTATCAAAAAGTGCAATGCTATTTTGGTCCGTCGGGTATCTTGCGCGAGGAGATCGAATGGGGCGAGACGGCGCATGTGTTCGCCTCGGCGAACATGGAACATCCGGGTGCGCTGGAAGCCGAGGGCGGCGGCGGGCCGGTGGCGCTATTCGCGCGCAATACCCTGTGCGCGCTCGTGCGCCCGGGCCTCATCGTGACGCCTGAGAATCTGCTGGCGACGCTGTTGATGGACGATATTACCGTTGGCATCCCTACACCGAAGGCCGATCCGGCGGGCGATTATGCCTGGGCGATGTTCGATCGCGCCGAGGCTCTGGCGGCCGGCGCGGCGGAGCGGCTGAAAGCCAAGGCGTTGACGCTTCTGGGCGCGCCGGACAGCACGCCGCCGCCCGAAGGGCATAACCGGTATGCCTGGGTGATCGAGGAGGGCGCGGCCGACGTCCTCCTGACCTACAGTACGAACGCTGAACGCGCCGTGGCGCAAAAGCCGGACCTGCAGATGGTTGCGCCGCCGCCGCAGCTTGCGGTGAGCGCCGATTACGGCCTGATCGTCATGAACGGCGCGCCCGAGGCCGCCTGGCGCTTTGCGCTCTACGTGCTCTCGCCAGCCGGGCAGGCCATCCTCGCCGGAGACCGGTTCGAAGCCGTCAACCTGCCTCACGGAGACCGGTAGATGATGCGCCTTGCCGTCCTCTTCGCGATTCTGCTCTTCGCCGCCCCCGTGCAGGCGCGAACCGTGACCGACAGCGCGGGCCGCGAGGTCGAGGTCCCCGCCGAGATTAACACCGTCTTCGCCGCGGGGCCGCCCGCCGCGATTTTCCTTTATGTGCTGAAACCCGAAGCGATGACCGGCTGGCCCCGCGCGCTGAAACCTGATGAGCGCCCGTTCATCGCCGCGCCATATCGCGACCTGCCGGAGACCGGGCGGCTGACCGGGCGTGGCGGCGAGGCGAACCTTGAGCGCGTGCTGGCGATCGCGCCGGACCTGATCTTCGATTTCGGCTCGGTGCGCGATACCTATATCGACCTGGCAGACCGCGTGCAGGACCAGACTGGGATACCTTACGTGCTGATCGACGGGCGCTTCGAGAATACGCCTCAGGCGCTGCGGCTGATGGGCGATATTCTCGGCGTGCCGGAGCGCGGCGCGCGGCTGGCGCGCGATGTCGAGGAGACCTTTACGCGGATCGA
>CAYXPZ010000008.1:0-47700 GCA_964466965.1 uncultured Hyphomicrobiaceae bacterium | reverse complement strand
GCGGCGAAGATCGTCGCCTCGTAAGCCGCTATCAGCTTCGGCCAGACCGCCGGGTCCTTCTCGCCGGTATAGATGATCGCCGTTGCGCCGTTCGCCCAGGGGTCGGTCAGGCCGGTGCCGAGGGTGTAGGTCCAGTTGAAGCCGCCCGCGTGCATTACGCGGTCATCCGCGCCTATGCCGTACCAGCCCTGATACATCGGGCGGCGGCCCCAGGCGGCGCGCTGCGCGTGGAGCACACCTTTGGACTGTGCGGTTGTGCCGGACGTGTAGATCAGGAAGGCGGGGTCGTCGGCGCGCGTGTCGGCGTAGTCCGCGCGCGGGCTATGGCGCAACGCGGCAATGTCTTCGGGCGCGAACACCCGCACGCCGTCGGGCAACTGCTCGACAGGGAGCGTGGGCTCGAGCGCGATCGCCGCCGCGCCGCTGTCGGACAGCAGGAAGCCGGCTTCGCGCGCGCTGAGCTGATCGGACACGGGCACGGGCACAATCCCTGCCGCGATGGCCGCGAAGAAGCTGAGCGCATAGGCGCTGGTGTTCTCCAGCCGGATCAGCAGCCGGTCGCCCGGCGCCAGCCCCGCCGCGCGAAAGCCGCCCGCCATGCGCAGGATCGCGTCCTCCAGCGCACCGTAGGTCCAGACCTCTGCCGGCGTCCCGCTCGTATCCTCTGCGACGATCAACGCAGGCTTATCCGGCGTCTCACAGGTATGCGCGAGACAGTACCGCGCCATGTTGAAGCGGTCGGGTACGGGAGCGCCAGGATCGAAGCTCATTGCGCCTCGGCGAGGTCCGTCGCCATCCACCAGGTGTCGATATCGACACCATTGAACGGCGGCGTCTCCGGGTGCTGAAGCTCGCGCCAATGCGCGACCCACAACATCGGCAAATGGAACAGCGGGACCACGTAATGCCCCGACATCAACACGCGGTCGAGCGCGCGCACCGCCGAGACGAAGTCGTCGCGTGACTTGGCCTGCAACATCGCGTCGATCATCGCGTCGACCGCGTCGTTCTTGACGCCCGCGTAGTTGAATGTGCCCTCGCGGTCGGCGGCTTTCGACGACCAGCGGAAGGTCTGCTCGTTCCCCGGCGACAGCGAGGACGGCCACCGGTTCTGGATCATGTCGAAATCGTAGGTCTGCTTGCGCCGCTGATACTGGGCCGAGTCCACGATACGCACTGACGCCGCGATCCCGGCGCTCTTTAGCTTGCGCGCATAGGTTAGCAACAGCCGCTCCTGCTCAGGGTCGGCAGCCAGGATTTCGAAGCGCAGCGGCTCGTCGGTCTCGGCGTTCACAAGCTGGCCGTCCCTCAATTCATACCCGGCTTGGCCGAGAAGTTTGAGCGCCGCGCGAAGCTGCTGACGGTTGCGCCCGGAGCCGTCGCTCTGCGGAAGGGTGTAGCTGCCATCCATGATTGCCGGATCGACCGCGTCAGGGAACGGCGCCAGCAGCGCGCGTTCCCGCGCATCTGCCGGCTTGCCATGCGCCGAAAGTTCAGAGCGCGCGAAATAGCTCTGGCTGCGCTCGTAAAGCCCGTGGAAAAGATTGGCGTTCATCCATTCGAAATCGAACAGCTTGATGAGGGCGCGGCGCACCTTCTCGTTGGCAAACACCTCGCGGCGCGTGTTGAACACCAGGGCATTCATGCCGGCTGGCAGCTCAAGAGGGAATTCCTTGCGCAAAACCTTGCCCTCGCGGGCGGCCGGGAACGTGTATTCACGCGCCCACTGCCCCGGATCGCTTTCGGTGGTGAACAGCGATTCGCCCTTCTTGAATGCTTCGAACATGGCGTTGGCGTCGCGGTAAAAGTCGTAGCGGATTTCATCAAAGTTGTAGTGACCTGCATTAACGGGCAGATCGCGCCCCCAGTAGTCCGGGTCGCGCTTGAACACGATACGGCTGCCAGGGTCGACCTCGCTGACAACATAAGGGCCGCTGCCGACCGGCGGCTCAAGGGTGGTCGCCTCGAAGGTTTCGGGGTCGATGGCATGTTCAGGCAGCACCGGCATAAGCCCCATGATCAGCGGCATCTCGCGGTCACCTTCATCGTTGAAGGTGAACTTCACCGTGCGCGGGCCGGTTTTTTCGACCTTCTCGACCTTGGAATAGTAGAACTGGTGGTTGGGCCGGCCGCGATCGCGTAGCAGCGCGTGGGAAAAGGCCACGTCATCCACCGTGACCGGTTCGCCGTCGGAAAAGCGCGCTTCCTCGCGGATCGTGAAGGCCACCCAGGCGCGGTCCGGCGGCGTCTCGATCGTTTCAGCCAATAATCCGTAGAGAGAGAAAGGTTCGTCCTGCGCGCGCGCCATCAGGCTTTCGTACACGTATTGCCGGATGCCGGGCGCCGATTCCCCTTTTATGATGAGCGGATTGACGCTGTCGAACGAGCCCTGGGCAGCCTGGCTGAGCCGCCCGCCCTTGGGCGCGTCCGCGTTCGCATAGGCGAAGGACGCGAAACCCGGGCGGTATTTCGGCTCGCCGTGCATCGCGATACCGTGTCGCGGCTCGGCGGTGGCCGCGGCAGTTGCGAGCATGCTTGCCGCCACGACAACGGCGCAAAACGCTGCCAAGCGCCCAGCGGCATGCAGCCGCCCGAGCGATGCAGCGCGTCGGTTTGAGTGTTCTGTCATCTCTGGCGTCTCCGCTTGCCCCCGTTTTTCAGAATGATCGAGAGCTTAAAAACAGACGTTCCGGCGCACAACCACGCCATACATCAGCTTCGGCCACAAAATGAGCAAAAAATCGGATAACCTCGCGCCTCGTGATGAAGGCGTCAGCAGATCGATCTGGCGTGAGGCTTTACCGTGGCGAGGGGCATCTTGTCTTGACCGCGACGTCGGCGAGCCGTCGCATAGCGATCGAACTTGGATAACCGGCGAGCGTCACGAAGTCGCCTCAATCGCACGTAGGCAAGGTCAATGTTGGGGGGCGCCAGCGCGGCGGCAGCAAAGCCGGAGCGAGGCCCAGATTAGTTTGTGAAAGGTGGACGCAATGTTGAATGTAGCACTTGGAAAGATCTGCCAGAGAGGGTTCGCGCTTGGTGGGCTGATGGTCAGCGCCGCTATCGCCGGGTCTCTTGCCATGAGCACTGCGGCGGTCGCGCAGGAAGAGCAGCAGCAAGGCAAAGCTCAGGCCGCTTGGGTCAAGCTGTGTGAAAAGGCGCCGAACCTTCAGGAAGAAGGCGAACAAATGGATGTTTGTCTGACTCATCATGAGCGTATCGACGGCAACACGGGCCGCGTCCTTGTTTCCGCCGCGATCCGCGAAGTGAAGGGCACAGATGCGCAATCGCTGATGGTTATGGTGCCGCTCGGCATGGCGCTGCCGGCAGGTGTTCATGCGCGGATCGACGATAACGATCCGATCAAGCTGAAGTACACCCTGTGTCACGTGGGCGGCTGCACGGCGGAGGTCGAGGCAACCGACAAGATTATCGAGCAGTTCAAAGCCGGCGAGCGGATTGTCGTAGCAGCCGTTAACCTGGCCGGCAAGCCGATCGGTTTTCCGGTGCCGCTGTCCGGCTTTACGAAAGCTTACACGGGCGACCCTGTCGACAATGATAAGTATCGCGCGGCCCGCCAGCAGCTGATGCAAACCATCCGCAAGCGCCAGATGGCAATGATCAAAAAAGCGCGCGAAGAACAGCAGCAAAAGCAGCAATCAGAAGGTCAGTAACAAGACCTCAGCTGTCCGCGCATCGGAACTGCCGCCGTTTGCCTCGGGCAAGCGGCGGTTTTTCGTATCACGCGGCGGGATACATTGCGTAGGGAATCGGTCGATAGGTCTCGGGTTCCGGGTCAGTGCTGCGCAGGAAGCGCCCGACCTCCGCGATACTGAACCGATCCAGAAAGAGCACCGGATGCCCTTGAGCCGGCACCGTAAGCGCCGTTGCATTGGGGTGCCGTCGCTTCATCTCCTCAAATGTCTTCGCTGGCAACAGGTCACTGTTCTCCCCGCGCAGAATCATCAGCGGCACGTGGCTCAGAGCCTCGAAATAAGGCCACATATCGGGGATGCGCTTCGAGATGTCGATCTGCGACAGCGCCTTGGCGATGCGCGGATCATAGCTCGGCGCAGGCCGGCCGTCTTCGGTCTCGTTAAAGGATTGACGCGCAAGCGTCTCCCAATCCTCCGCGCCCATATCCGTAAAGAACCGCTCGTTGATCTGGCGCACCAGCGCAACTGCCTCGTTCCAGTCTGCCGGGACTGGTATCTTCCCGGCATATCCCATGATGCGGGCGAGTCCCGCAGTGCCGATTTCCGGTCCAATGTCGTTCAGCACCACCGCGCCGATCATGCCCGGCCGTACGGCGGCCATCAGCATGGCGATGATCCCGCCGCGCGACGTGCCGATGATGGCGGCATCGTGCAGATTGGCCGTTGCCATGAAATCCAGCGTGTCCAGAAGCTCGACGAACGGAGAATAGTTGCGCCAGTCCGAATCGTAATCCGACAGTCCGCGCCCGCGATAATCGAGAGCGTAAACCTCTCGCGGGGCCTGGCGATCCCCCGCCAAATGCGCCGCAAGGCGATGGAAATCGCGCGAATTTCGCGTCAAGCCAGCCAGGCAGACCGCTGGCCGCGCATCCGGGTTTGGCCAGCCGTAATGCCGCACATGCAAGCGCAGTCCATCAAATGAGGTATAGTAACGATCGTGCCAGGCTCTCGGCTGGTTGGCTGTGCGTTGGGCCGGTGACGTCATGGCAAGCTGATCCTCGGGCGCTCTGAACCTTGGTAGCAGAGTTGGTTCAACTGCCGTGTTAATTCATCGCAGTCCCAGCGTAAATCGGTTCGGGCGTTAAGGTGTTGCGTCCGCGATGCAAGTCGGTCGCGAGATTGACCAGATCGGCTTCCCCGCCTTCGAGCAACGCGCGGTAGACTTGCAGGCTTTCCATGATCTTATGGACGTAGACCCGGGTTTGCGTGATCGGAATGCGCTCTACCCAATCTACCGGATCGACATCCGGCTGGCGCGGATCGCCGAACTCACTGGTCCATTCGCCGACGCGGCCCGGCCCGGCATTGTAGCCGGCCAGCATCAAAATGTAGGACTCATCGTACCTGTTGAGCAGCCGTCGCATGTAAGAACTGCCCAGCTTGGCGTTGTATTCCGGATCGTTGAGACTGGACAGGCTGTAGCCGATCTTGTTGATCCGCGCCATCATCCGCGCCGTCGCCGGCATCAACTGCATGAGACCGCGTGCACCGGCGTAACTGCGCGCTTCAGGGTTGAATTCGCTCTCCTGACGGGCCAGCGCCAGCATGAGCGCGCGTTCGACCGGACGCGCCCCGGCGAGCATTTCGAATTGGGGGATGTCAGTGGGGTACGCATAGGTCTCGACAGGAAAACCACGGTTCAAAGCAATTTTGCCGAAGCGTACCAGCACATGCGGCGGCGCAACGCGTTTGGCCAATTCGGCCGCAAGGGTCATCTCGCCCGGCGATTCAAGGTCGCGCGCAAGCTCAAAGGTGAACAACGACAGAAAGGAGCCAAAACCGGCCTGTCGCGCGATCGGAAGCGCCCGCACGACGTCTCGCTCGGTGAAGCGGGCCAGATCGTCCGGCGTCGGCCGCGCCGGCGCACGAAACCGGATCGGCTCCGCGTCGTCGCCCAGGGCGAGCCGTGCCAACTGGCCGTAATAGGTATGGAAATGCTGCGCGGCCTGCGTGAAGTATTGCTGGGCGGCATCGAAATTACCCAGTCTCAGCGCCGCGCGCCCGGACCAGTAGTCACTGCGCGCAAAATCCGCTGGGAGGTCCGCACCCGCGCGCGACGCCGCAAAATGGGCCTTCGCCGCCCCGGGCTTTTCGAGAAAGCGAAGCGCAATCCAGCCCGCTAGGAACTCCGCCTCATGCAAGTCCTCTTCGGTCGCACCGCCATGCTGTCTCGCAATCTCGTAGGCGGTCTCGACCTGCCCGGCGTTCAACGCGCGGCGGGTCTGGATACGCCGCTCCTGCCACCAGGCGTTTGGGGCGACCACCTCGGCGTCCTCGGGGGCGAGCGTCATCAGGCGCCAGGCCTTTTCATCATTGCCATGCCGGCGCAGCCAGCGCGCCCGGCTCAGCAACACTTCAGGCTGGGTTTTGATGTTTTCGTTCAACTGAGTCAGCAGGCCGCCCGCCTGACGCGACCGCCGCACTTCCGCCACGCGCGCGTCGAGCGACGTCTGATCAAGGGAATCCAGTTCGGTCTTGAGCCGTCGCGCATCGTCGGTCAGGCTGCGCGAGTCCTGCGCCAAGAGCCAGTCCGCCCGCGCCTTATGGTCTTCCTTGCGAAGAAGCGCGTCAAAGCGTTCACGGATCGCCTCCTGAGCGTCTTCGTTCAGGGCGTGGCGGCGCCATGCCTCACGGATCAGCGCGGCGCCGCGCGCATCGTCGCCGGTTTCAAGATAAGCCGCGCCCAGCGCCGCCTTTCCGGCTCCCGTCTGAGGCGCTTGATCATTGAAAAAGTCCAGAACCACCTCGCTCGGCGACTGTCTTAACAGCGCTGAGAGCTCTGCGTTGCGTTGGAGCACATCTTCGCTGGGCCACGCCGGATGCTCACGCCGGAAAGCCGCATGTTCAGCGAGGCTGGCGTGACCTTCACTCGCGCGCAAATAATACCACTGCGCCATAAGCCGCGCGGTTCGGTCTTCGATCCTGGCGATCAGTGGTTTTCCAGCGTCCAATTGTTCACGATAGAACAGCCGGATCGCTTCTTGCAGAAGCTGGATGTCATCCGCGGAAATCCGCACCCGCTCAATCTGATTAAGCCTGTCATTGATCGCGGCGCGGTCCAGGCCGCGCGGCCGCTGCTGCAGATCATGCGCCATAGGCGGCGCTGACGGCGAAATTTTAGGACGCGCCAGCGATGCAATGCGCGGTTCGTTCTGAGGCGGCGGCAATTTGCGCGCGGGCGGCGCTGGCATATCGCCCGCCGGTTGCGACCTGGCAGCGGCTTGCACCGGGGCGTCAGGCAATGGCCGAATGTCAATGTCGGGGGTAGCCCGGTCAGGCAGCGTCGCTGGCGCAGCTTTCGGAACAGCAGGCTGCTCTACGGCCACAGAGGGTTCAACCGACGCCGGCTGGGCCGCCGGTTTCTGCGTGAGCGCTGCGATTCGCTCGCTGTTGCCCCACCATGGCTGTAAACCAATCATCAGGCCGGTTATGGTGCCAACGACGGTTGCACCGGCAAGGATCAGGCCGAAGCGCCCGCTGCCGGAGCTGGACCCATTATAAGATTGTGTCCCCATCCGTTCCGTTGATTGTTTCTGACGTGTGGGAGCCCGGCGAGGGGCAGACTATGCGGCAACCGTTCACCGCGCTGATGGTCAAGCGTCATGCGAAGCCACTGACCGCTAAAGCGAAGCGGCAGGAATTCGGCATAATCATGACCACGAAAGATGACGGAGCACCAGAGTTGCCCCGCTCCCGGCAACTCATTATCGTCGGTATCAGCCACAAGACGCATCGCGCGACACCAAGGATCGACAATGTTTAGAGGCTCGTTTACCGCGCTCATCACGCCGTTCCGGGACAACCGCGTCGACGAAGAGGCGTTCCGCGCCCTGGTCGAACGCCAGATTGACGCAGGCACCCACGGCTTGGTCCCTGTGGGCACCACGGGCGAATCACCGACTCTCAGCTACGACGAGCACAAATCCGTGATCGAGACGTGCATCGCGCAAGCCGCGGGGCGGGTTCCGGTCATCGCCGGCGCAGGGTCCAACAACACAGCAGAGGCGATCGAGTTCAGCGAACACGCCCAGAAAGCCGGAGCCGATGGCCTGTTGATCGTGACGCCTTATTACAACAAACCGACGCAGGAGGGGCTTTTCCAGCATTTCAAAGCGATCAACGATGCTGTGGACATCCCCATCATCATCTACAACATACCGGGTCGAAGCGTCGTTGACATGTCGGTCGAGACCATGGCGCGGCTGAATGCGCTGCCGAACATCGCTGGCGTCAAAGACGCAACCGCCAATATGGCGCGGGTCAGCCATCAGCGGGCAGCCATGGGCGAGACGTTCATCCAGCTCTCCGGCGAAGATGCGACGGCGCTCGGCTTCAACGCGCATGGCGGCCACGGCTGTATATCGGTCACAGCGAATGTCGCGCCGGAGTTATGCGCGAGGTTCCAGAATGCCTGCGAAGCCGGCGACTATACCACCGCGCTCACGCTGCATGACCGGCTAATGCCGCTGCATGACGCGCTGTTCATCGAAGCGAACCCGGCGCCAGTCAAATACGCCGCGCAGGTGCTGGGCATGTGCCGCGAGGATGTGCGCCCGCCGCTGGCGACGCTGCGCCCAGACTCCAAGCGCGCCGTGGAGAAGGCGCTGGAAGAGGCTGGGCTCGCCTGACACCCGGCTGCGGCCAAAAGAGCAAGCAATGAACAAGAAGAAAAATGAGTCGACGCGCCGCGTCATGGCGGAGAACCGCAAGGCGCGCCACAACTACGACATTCTGGAGACGTTCGAGGCCGGGATCGCGTTGGAGGGCTCGGAGGTGAAGAGCCTGCGTGATGGCAAGGCCAATATCGCCGAATCCTATGCCAGCCCGGAAGACGGCGAGTTGTATCTGATCAACAGCTCGATCCAGGAATACAAGCAGGCCAACCGCTTCAACCATGAGGAACGGCGCCCGCGCAAGCTGCTGATGCACAAGCGGGAGATCGCCCGGCTGATCGGCGCTACCGAGCGCGAAGGCATGACGATCGTGCCGTTAAAGCTCTATTTCAACGATCGCGGGATCGCGAAGGTGGAGCTGGCGCTCGCGCGCGGCCGCAAGATGCACGACAAGCGCGAGGCTGAAAAGGCGCGCGACTGGCAGCGGCAGAAGGCGCGGCTGTTGCGCGAGCGCGGCTGACGGTTCACTCCGCTGCGGCAGGATGGGGCTCCGGCGCAGGGAGCCGGCGGGGCAGCAGCGCGACCGCCACCAGCGTCACGAATGCCGCTGCGGCCAGGATGCGGAACAGCATATCGAACCCCCAGGTATCGTAGACAAACGCGACCAGCGGGAGCGTCAACGCCAGAACCGTGAAGGCCACGACAAAACGGACCCCATAGATGCGCGCCCTGTTCGCACCGCTCGCCAACTTGCTGATCATGAAATCATTGATCGGGATCTGGCCAAATGCGCCGAGCATGAAGCCGAGTGCAGCGAGGAATGCCAGACCGTCCGTCAATCCGGGCATGATCGCGAAAAAAACCACCTGAATGCCAGCAGCCGTGAGAAAGACCGGGCGCGGGCCGTAGCGATCAAGCATGCTGCCAACCAGCACCTGCGCGAAAGATGCGACCGCGAAGACGAAAAAGGCAAGCGCGCCGATGGTTCCCGCCACGTCCTCAGGGCCGGTGGCCTGGGCGCTGGTCAGCAAGGCCAGATCGTCAGCCAGCCCCTGCATGCGTTCGGCGAAGATCTTGGGGAGCGCGAAGGTTGTGGACTGGAATATGATGGAGGTGACGGCGGTGGTCAAAAACACAATGGCCGAGATGCGCAGCAGCAACCGCTTGTCGAACATGGACGGTGGAGCCGAGGTTGTGTCCGCGCGCCGGGTGTCCCGCCGTCGGTCCGCGCCAATCTGGTCCCAGCGCAGCGCCAGGTAAACCAAGCCGATCCCCACGGAGAAAACGCCCGGCGCGATAAAGGCGGCTCGCCATCCCCCCTGCTCGATCATCACGCCCGTCAGCAGGGCGGCAGAGGCGACGCCAAGATTGCCCCAGACGCCGTTGACGGCGATGCGCATGCCCGTGTTGCGCCACTGCATCGAGATGATGGCCAGTCCCACAGGATGATAAATCGCCGCGAACATGCCGATCGCAAACAGGCCGACGCCGATCTCGAACGGTGTCGCCGCGAAGCCGGTGGCGATGGCCGCGAGGCCGATTCCAACGAAGTACAGACACATCATACCGTCGCGGCTCCATCGGTCCGCGAGCCAGCCCGCGGGCAGCGCGAAAATGCCGAAGGCGAAGAAACCGGGCGTGGCGTAAACGAGCAACTCGGCATAGCCGGCCTCCCATTCCCGGTGAAGCGCCAGCGCGGCAACGGTGGCGAAGATCAGCATGAACAGGTGGTCGAGGAAGTGCCCGACGTTGAGCAGAAGGAAGTATAGCCGGTCCCTGGCCATCGCAGTCCTTTTCATTGCCTGCGGCAGCCCATTGCAGAACCTGCGGGGCGGCCCTCATTTTCAGAGTAAGATGGCAACCGCGTTCAAGCGAGACCGGATTTTGCAGGGTCAAGCCCTGGCGTCGCAGGGCGCGAGATCAGCCAGCTTAAGCAGTTGCCCCATGCTCGGCACGTCGACCTCGCGATTGCCATGCAGCTTGATCACGCCGTCGCGTTTCATCTTGCTGATCTGGCGGCTGACGCTTTCGGTCGTCAGGCCGAGAAAATCCGCCATGTCTGAGCGGCCAAGCGGGAGCATGAAGGTGGCGCTGTCGGTGTTCGGATCAGCCTTGCAGCCGATGTCCTGCGCGCGCCGCGCGATCATCAGCAGGAAGCTGGCGACGCGCTCGGTCGCGTTCTTGCGCCCCAACAGCAGCGTCCAGTCATGACACGCGTCCAGCTCATCCAGCGTGTGCGACAATAGCCGGGCCTGCAGATCCGGGTATCGCTGCATGAGCCGCTCGAAATCGGGCCGGGGGAACAGGCAAAGCTCGACATCGGTCGCGGCTTCTGCGCGATATGGGCTTTCTTCACGCATGGCCCGCCCCATGAAATCGGAGGGGAACAGCAGCCCAACGATGTGCTGTCGCCCGTCGCTCATTGTCTTGGTGAGTTTTACGACGCCACTGAGCACGTTGCCGAAGCAGTCGGGTTTTTCGCTCTCATGCATGATGACCGTGCCGGCTTCGCACTGCCGCCGATGAGCGATCTGGTTCATGGCCTCGATCTCATCGGGTGAAAGCGCTCCGCAGATCGACCGCCTGCGAATCGTGCAGACATCGCAGTGCTTGGGCAGGGCCGTTGACTGGAACATGAAATCAATCCGTTCGTTACTTGGGACGCAGTATGCGGCATAGGTGCCAAGGTAACAACCGAAGCTTGCTCGCGTTCGAGCCGCCTTCGCATGATTTGACGTGGCTGCTCCCGTGCAAAGCCTCTATGACGGTTGCGATTTAATCAAGTTCTGTCACGACGCATCTGCATTTGCCCGGTTCGTCGTAAGCACAAGAAGCCCGGTAGAGAAAGCTTTCAACATGTCCCATGCGATCGAAGTCTCGAACTTGAGCAAGGCGTATGCCGACGGGTTTCAGGCGCTGAAATCCGTCGACCTCACCATCCGCGAAGGCGAGATATTTGCTTTGCTGGGGCCGAATGGCGCTGGCAAGACCACGCTGATCAACGCGATCTGCGGAATTGTGATGCCGACCACAGGCCGCGTTACCGTGAGCGGCTATGACAACCATACGCAGTTCCGAGAAGCGCGGGCGCTGGTCGGTCTCGTTCCGCAGGAGCTGACCACAGAAGCGTTCGAAACGGTTTGGGCGACGGTCAGCTTCAGCCGCGGCCTGTTCGGCAAGCCGCCCGATGACAAGCATCTGGAGCGTGTGCTGCGTGATCTCTCGCTCTGGGACAAGCGCAACAACAAGCTCATCACGTTGTCCGGCGGCATGAAGCGTCGCGTACTGATCGCCAAGGCGCTGTCGCACGAGCCGCGCATCCTGTTCCTGGATGAGCCGACCGCCGGGGTCGATGTCGAGCTGCGCCGCGACATGTGGGAGGTCGTGCGCGCGCTGCGCGATACCGGCGTGACCATCGTGCTGACCACCCACTATATCGAAGAGGCCGAGCAGATGGCGGACCGGGTGGGCGTAATCAATGATGGCGAGCTGATCCTCATCGAGGACAAGGTTGAGCTGATGCGAAAGCTCGGGCAAAAGCAGCTCATCCTCGATCTGAATCAGCCGATCAGCGCGATCCCGGACGATCTGCACGATGACCGCCTGGCGCTTGACGCCAACGGCATGCAACTCGTCTATACCTACGATACCCACGCCGAACGCACGGGGATCACGGCGCTCCTGCAAAAGCTTCGGGATGCCGGCATCCACTTTCACGATGTCCATACCAAGCAAAGCTCGCTGGAAGAGATTTTTGTCAGCCTGGTAAAGCGGAACCCATGAATTATCACGCAATCAAAGCGATCTACCTTTATGAGATGGCGCGAACCTGGCGCACGCTCTTCCAGAGCATTGTCTCCCCGGTGCTCACCACCGCGCTCTACTTCATCGTTTTTGGCTCGGCCATCGGCTCGCGTATCGACGAGATCGGGGGGGTGGATTACGGCTCATTCATCGTGCCAGGTCTGATGATGCTGACGCTGCTGACGCAAAGCGTGGCGAATGCCTCGTTCGGCATCTACTTCCCGAAATTCACCGGCACCATCTATGAGCTGCTGTCCGCGCCGATCTCCTATGTCGAGATCGTCCTTGGCTATGTCGGCGCTGCGACGACAAAATCGCTGATCCTCGGCCTTGTCATCCTCGCCACCGCCAGCTTTTTTGTTGATCTACGAGTGGAGCACCCGTTTGTCATGCTGTTGTTCATGGTGTTGACGGCCACCACCTTCAGTCTGCTCGGCTTCATCATCGGCATCTGGGCCGACGGCTTCGAGCAATTGCAAATCGTACCGCTTTTGGTCATGACACCGCTCGCCTTCCTTGGCGGAACCTTCTACTCTATCGAGATGCTGCCGCCCTTCTGGCAAACAGTGACGCTATTCAACCCGGTCGTCTATCTGATCAGCGGCTTTCGCTGGAGCTTCTACGAGGTCTCTGATGTCAGCATCTGGATCAGCCTTGGGATGATCTTCGTTTTTCTTGCGGGCGGTCTGGCGCTGATCTGGCGGATCTTTGAGACCGGTTACAAGCTCAAAAAATGATGATCGTGTCCATTCCGCCGGGATTTGTCGTGCTTCGGACAAACTGCGACACTAGACCTGTGGGGTAAACGCCTCGCAGGATGATCTTCGCGAGGCGCGGCTTCGCGCAGGCTCTGGAAGATGATTTTCCATCACTCATGGACCTCATAGATAAACTGCGGCGCTGGCGCCGGTCTCTGGCACGCTTGTCCGAACAGCACGACGCCCGCGCCCGCGAGCGTGGGGAAGATATCTTTCGCGTCGAGCCGGAGCAGGCCAGGCAGATTAAGCCGCGCCGATCCTGGAAATGGCGTATCACCCGTTTCTTGCTGATCTGGGGCACCGTCACAGTTGCGGCCTTCGTGCTCGTTGTGGCCGGGGCCGTGACAATCTATTCCTATCTGGCCACCGACCCTCTGAAAGCCGGTCTCAGCCAAAATCCGGCCAAGCTCACAATCCTCTCCGAAGGCGGCGAGGTGATCACCGAAAAGGGGCTCAGGCGCTCGCATGTGCCTTACGCCAAGATGCCGCGACATTTGATCGACGCGGTCATCGCCACGGAAGACCGGCGGTTCCACTGGCATTTCGGGTTCGACCCTATTGGCATCGTCCGGGCCGTCATCGCGAACCGGCGCGCCGGACGCATCGTTCAGGGCGGCAGCACGATCACACAGCAGCTCGCCAAGGTGCTGTTCCTGGAGCCGGAAAAGACCTACTGGCGCAAGATCGAGGAAGTGCTGCTGGCTCTGTGGCTGGAGTACCGGCTGGAGAAGCAGCAGATCCTAGAGTTGTACCTCAATCGAATCTATTTCGGCGCCGGCAACTACGGCGTCGAGGCCGCGGCGCAGCACTATTTCGGCAAAAGCGTCTCTGAACTTGGCCTTTATGAATCCGCCATGCTCGCAGGGCTGATCCGTGCCCCATCTTACTTCGCGCCAACGCGCAACCTGCGACGGGCGCACCAGCGCGGCCAGCTGGTTTTGGGGCTTATGCTGGAAACCCGGGCGATCACGCGCGAACAGTACGACGCAGCCCTGCGCGACCCGCCCAAGCTTCGCGCGTTTCTACCCTCGGAAAGCTACGGCTATGTCATCGACTGGGTGGTGAAGCTGGTCGCGGATTTCCGCCACACGCTGCAGGCCGATCTGGTTGTCCAGACCACCATCGACTATCAGCTCCAAGGCGCGGCCCAGAAACTGGTGGCGGAGACCATGGCCGAGCAGGGCGAGAACTATGATGCCGGACAGGCGGCCGCCGTCATGCTGGATACAAAAGGGGCAGTCAAGGCACTGGTCGGCGGGCGCAACTACCGCGAAAGCCAATTCAACCGCGCCGTGGACGCCGAGCGCCAGCCGGGCTCAACCTTCAAGCCATTTGTATTCCTTGCCGGTCTGGAGAACGGGCTGACGCCGGAAAGTCTCGTTCATGACGGACCGGTCGAGGTCGAGGGCTGGGAGCCGAAGAACTATAACGCGCGCTATCACGGCGACGTCACGCTGCGTGAAGGGCTGGCAAGGTCGATGAACACGGTGGCCGTGCGCGTTTCGGAATGGGCCGGACGCGAACAGGTGATCGAGGTGGCGCGCCGGCTCGGTATCCAATCGGCGTTGACGGCGGAGCCATCGCTGGCGCTGGGAACGTCGGAGGTGTCGTTGCTGGAGCTGACGGGGGCCTACGTGCCGTTCAGCAATGGCGGCCGCCGTGCCGAACCGTATGTCATTCAGTCGATCATCGATGCTGAAGGCGAGACCTTGCTAGAGCACCGGGAGAACACAGCGCCGCGGATTATCCGCCAGGAAGACGTCGCCGCGATGAACGACATGCTCAGCGCGACGATCGAGGTCGGAACCGGGCGGCAGGCCGCACTACCGCCGCATCCCGCGGCCGGCAAGACAGGCACCGGACAAGATTACCGGGACGCCTGGTTCATCGGCTACACGGCGCATTACACAACCGGGGTCTGGCTCGGTAACGACGACTTCAGCCCCATGAAGCGCATCACCGGCGGATCGGTACCTGCCGAGATCTGGCGTAAGCTGATGGAGGCCGCGCATCGCAATAAACCGCCGGCCGCCCTGCCCGGCGGCACATGGAGCGCATCGCGCTTCGCCGAAGAAGACCGGCGCAGCAGCGGCTCGTTCTGGGAGCAGATTTTCGGCGCTGGCCAGACGCGGGCTGACACCTCGCTCGGCGTGCCGTCAACCCGTCAGACGCAACAGCGCGGCGGGAGCGGCAATAGCGGGTCAGATGGCTGGGCGCGCGATGTGTTTTTCGACAACTGACGCCCCGAGAGTCGGTTAACCTAGGCGGCGATCAGGCTGTGCTCTGCCCCCGCAGGAAGGCCAGCACACCGTTCTTGTGAACCGGGTCGCCGACAGCACGCATGTGGTCGCGGTTGGGGATGTCCAGGACCTGGGCTTCGGGCAGAAGCGCAGCCAGCTCAGCGGCGGAGCCGGCCACAACATCATCTGTGCCCACTGCAATCAGCATTGGCAGGCCGGTGGCGCTCAGGCTCTCGGCGATGATCGGTTCGCGCGATGCGCGGATGCAGGCAGCAAGCGCATGGCGGTCGCTGCCGGTCTGGTCGGCGAACAGGCGGAAGCTGCGCGCCGCGTCATCCTTCACCGCGTCGGGGCTGTCCGCTTCGAGCGCGGCGGCGATGGGCTTGGCGCCGCCGACACCGCGTACGAGGTTAATACCCATGCCGGACAAGATCAGGCTCTTGACCCGCACAGTATGGTTGATCGCCAGGAATGCCCCGATCCGCGCGCCCATGGAATAGCCCATCACATGCGCATGCGCGATCTCCAGGTGGTCGAGCAGACGACGCGCATCTTCGGCCATCAGCGGCGCGCCATACGCTGCCTCGTCATAGAGCTTTTGACTTTCCCCATGTCCGCGGTTGTCGATCGCAATGACCCTGTAGCCAGCGTCTGTCAGCGTCTGTGTCCAGCTGGGACCGACCCAGTTAACGTCGCTGTTGGAGGCGAAGCCATGAATGAGAAGGACCGGTTCGCCGTTCCCCTCATCGCGATAGGCGATTTGAACACCATCGGAGTCAAACGCGTGCATGAAAACGAACCTACCATGGTTGCCTGTTGTCCCCACCGCGGCTTTCGCCTATCACCACCGTGGCGCATGGGCAAATGACAAATCTGCCGGGGTGTCGGCCATCATGACAAGCATTATTCAGCGGCGTCGGGAATTGGAGGCGATAATGGCATCACGCACCCCCCGGTTCTGTAATGACATCGGGATCGAGAAGATTCATATCGGGGTCAAGGAGTTCGAATGCATTGGCGCGCGCCCGCCCCAAGACCATCCGCATATCTATCTGGACATGGGTGATCGCCAGCAGATCGTATGCCCGTACTGCTCGACGCTCTATATTTACGATCCCAACCTTGGCTCTGACCAGTCAGACCCGCCGTATTGTGCGTACACGGACGGCTCCGACAATCGCTAATGGCTCCGCCTGAGAATGATGCTGAGCGATGACAACCGGCGAATCCTTATCGCGGGTGGCGGAATAGGCGGGCTGAGCGCTGCGCTCGCGTTGGCGCAGACTGGAATGCCGGTGCAGGTCTTAGAGCAGGCCGAGGCGTTTTCTGAGGTCGGCGCGGGCATTCAGCTCGGCCCGAACGCTCTGCATGTCCTGCGTGACCTGGGCGTCGCCGACGCGCTGGCGCCCCACGCGGTCGCGCTTGAGGGGGTGCATTTGTTCGACGCCCGCGCCGGGGCGTGCCTCACGACGGTGCCACTCGGCCCACTTGCAGAGATGCGATATGGCGCGCCCTATTGGGTCGTGCATCGCGGGGATCTGCAACGGGTGCTCGTCGCAGCCGTACGCGAGAACGACAATGCCCGCATAACCCAGCCCTTTCGTATCGCGCAGTGCAAGCCGGACGACACTCGGGTGGAGGTTGTCAGCGCAGGCGGCGACAGCGCGATAGGCGGCGCCTTGATTGGTGCGGACGGCCTGCGGTCTACGGTTCGCCGATACATCGCGCCGGACAGCACGCCGACATATTCGGGCAAGAATGCGTGGCGTCTGACGGTTCCGCTGAACGAAGCCCCATCAGTGATGCAGCAGCGCGCGGTTGGCCTGTGGCTGTCGCCGCGGGCGCATCTGGTCTATTACCCGGTGCGCGGGGGCGCGGAGCTCAACGTTGTTGTTATTGTGGATGACCCGGAAACGCCAGAGGGGTGGAATGTGCCCGGGTCGGCGAATGAATTCATGTCGCATCTGGCCGGGTGGCCCGATCCCGTCACCGCGTTTCTGACGGGGGCGAACGGCTGGCGACGATGGGCGCTTTATGACATGGGGCCGCTCCGCGCGTGGTCAGCCGGCCGGATGGCACTGCTGGGCGACGCCGCGCACCCCGTGCTGCCGTTCCTTGCGTCCGGCGGCGTCCTGGCGATCGAGGATGCGGCTGTGCTGGCACGCGCCATGGATCGGGCGAAAGGCGATCCGCAAGTGGCTTTTCCAGCCTATACCGCCAAGCGACGGCTGCGCGCAGCCCAAGTGCAGGCGCGGTCGCGCCGCATGGGACGGATCTACCACATGAGCGGGATCACGCGGTGGAGCCGCAATCAAGTGCTGACGATGCGCAGCCCGAACGACCTGTTACGCCGCAATGACTGGCTTTATGGCTACCGCGCCGAGGATGCCTGAGATTTTTGCGCCTGAACCGGCACTTCGGCGATCACCTCGGTTGAGCGCGCCAACACCTCGTCTGTTGGGCCGGGCTGCAGCAAGGCGTTGTTCGGGTAGCCGTCCCCGGTGAAGCCCAAACGCACGAAGCGGATCGGTGCGGCCCCGCCGCCGGTCTGGACCAGCAGATCGCGCCATCCAGCGTTACTGCCAGGCCCGACCTTGACCGGCCCGCGCACGCGCGTGGTTCGCGACACGGGCTGATATCCGGTCTCGGTCTCGCGGAACACGACGAATGAGCACCCGGTCGTGGTGCACCAGTCGGGACCAGTAAACAGGGCAAGCGCTTCCGGCCGGCCGTCACCCGTCAGGTCGACCCCCGCTGTCGCGACCGGGCTTTGGTCTCGTTCAAGACTGATTCGATAGCGCTCCAGCGCCTTGCGCAGCTCGGCTGCGTTGAGGTTTTGGCGCGTGACCGTCTCGGTGGAGCCAGGATCGCTGCGCGGCGCGAGGTTCACCGGGCGGCCTGTGGAAATGTCTGCGGGGCCGCTCTGCTGCTGCTGCGTTGTGCAGCCCGGCGCGCCGAGAATAACGACAAGCACCGCCGCAAGTTTGATCCCCACAGAAACCTGTCCGCGGCCGGCAGAGCACCGTTTTGCGCGTGTTGTCACCTTATCCACTGAACCGCCTCTATACGTATGCGCATTGCGAATCGTCATACGTCATCGTACCACGGCATGGCTTGGGAATGCGCCCCTGTTGAGGGGCTGCGGCTATGTCGGGCTGCAATTGTGACCGGTCTCGGCCTGTTACAGGCCCAACCAGCGCCGCAAGCGTCCACGATGCGCCGCGGCATCGGCATGGGTTCTACTCTGACTCGCGCTGTCGCTGTCGGTATCCGGGTCCGCAGCCGTGCTATCATCTTCGCTCATCGTCGAAAGACGCGAGCGCAGCGAGTCGCGCTTGGTGCTGGCGGTCTCCGCGTCATCATAGATACCAGCGCGTGATCCGCGCAGCGGCGGCAGAATCTGCCCCTTAGGGATGTGCGCCGTGTCGGCGTCGTCGCGCGCTTCGTTCCGGTCTCCACGCGTCTGGTCTTCCGCACGAGAAAACGACCCGTTCGCTGGAGCTTTTGCTCTTGCCCGAGCGCTTTGACGGCGCTCGCGGATGCCGAACAGCTGACGCACCCTGCGCAGCGCATCGTCCGTTTCATCGGCTGGCGGCGGCTGTTCCCGCTGGCGACGGCGTTTGGTTTGCGCAGGCTCGGCGTCTTGTGCAGGGGCATCGTCAATGTCGAGGCCGGCGGGCTCGGTCGGCTCTTCTTCTGGACTGTCGGGCGTGACATCGCGCATGCCCTGCGAAGGCCGGCGCCAGCCGCGGGCCCAGGAACGCGCCTGTGCTCTGAGACCGCCAGGGAAATCCGCGCCTGCTTCCTCTGGCGCGGGCGGCGGCAGAAACAGCCGATGCAACGGCCCCGTGAGCAGGTTGGTATTCTGCGCAGGCTTGGTCGGTGCATCAGCCAGGCGGTCGCGCAGACGCTCCAGCGCGGCAATCAGAACTGTCAGGAAGCGGACAAATTCCAGACGGGCGCGGCGGCGCAGTTTTGCGGTTCCCAGACGCAGCCGCTCTGAGCGTTTTTCGATATCCAGGCGCGCAATGAACTGCCGCCCCGTTTCCGTCAGCTCGGGCGTGCGGCGCAGGATTTCGGCATAGCGCTGGCGCAGGCTGTGGGCCTTGATCAAAAAATCGTAGTGCAGGCTAAGTTCGCCCGCCTCGAACCCGAGCGCGCGTTCCCGCGCGTTGAAGGTTGCGGCTGTCGCGCGGGCGCGCACGTCCCGCGCCATGTCGGCCGCACGGCTCAACCCCTGCGTCACCTGGTCGGGGAAACGGTCACCGGCTCGGCGCAGTGATGCCGCGACCCGCTCCACTGGCGAATGATGCCGCAGCTTCTCGACGCCTCGCACCGCGGCCCGCGCATAACCGGACAGCCCCGATGCAGCATCGCGCAGGCCCGCGCCCACCGACGCGGCGCGTAGGTTCGGCAGATGAACTTGTGGCCGACGCGCGACCAAATCAGAGAGACCATCGATCATACGCCGGACAGCGGCGGGCGTCCGCGACAGCACATCGGCGACCCCACGGCCAGCCCTCATGGCAACGCGCCCCGCGCCGGCCGCAAGGCGCACCAACTGCCCGCCGGCCCGCAACCCCGCGCGGACTAGCAACGCGCCCCCTCGCGGAACGGCCTGCGCCCAGCTTATCGGATAGGCCACGATCTCGCGCCAGGTTGGCAGGCGCTCGCGTTCACGCTCATCCGCGATCTCGCCCTCGACGCCGCTGACGAAGGTCTGCATGTCTTCATCGGCCAGCGCCAGGCGCAGCGCGATCGGATCGTCCTGCAACGGTTCCGCATCGAGGAACAGCAGATCCTCGGCATCACGGCAGAACGCCTCATAAGCGCCGGGATCGGCGAAGGCCTCGCCAAAAACCGCCGGGTCGTCGATCAGCAGCACGTCCGCCGCGGCCCACATGTCGCGGCGCATGTTCAGGATTTCAGTGAGCGGCGGGCAATCATCGCGTTTAAGCGTCCGCGATAACTCGGCACGCAGCGCGCTGACATCGTCAAAAAAGTCGCTGTAATCGCTGATGCGGCTGAGCAGCGCGTTGGTGCGCGCTTGCACACCGGCCGCGCCGCTTGCAAAGCCCGCCGCGCGAATATCGGCGAAAATCTCCGAAGCTTCGCGCACACGTGTCCAGCCTTCGTTCGCCAGCGCCAGCCTGCGCTGCTGCTTGGCGTGCACGTAGGCGCGATGGACCCACCATAATCCAACGCTGACTATCAGCCAGACGGCGATCACGCCGATGAAAGACGTTATCTGCTGCATGCCGGTTTGCTTAACATATGGAGGTAGCGACGCCCACGCAGGTCGGCGTTCAGGACAACATTTTAGGGGCCAGGAGGATCGATCGGGTAGAGTTTCCGGTGCAATAAAGCAAAAATACGTGTTGCGCTGTTGGATCACAGCGCATGCAACGCTATGCTATCAAACAACAGCGCGCGATCATCGCGAAATCAGCAGAGTGTTGTCCGGCGTCCCGCCCCACTGCAAGGAGGTCGAGCTCATGACCGATCGCAACGACACAGATGATCGTTTCGATTTCGTCAAGCAATTGAATCAGATCAGCCGCCAAAATCTGTCCTACTTGAGCGGAACCATGCCGCCATTTGCCGCCGCCCTGGCGAAGTGGAACATGGAGATGCTTCGCTTCAGCGCGCAGCGAGCGCTCGAATATCGCGAATTGTCCACCCGCATGGCGCAGTGCCGTTCGCCGGCCGAAGTCTGGACCGAGCAGAAGCGGTTTTTCGAACATATGCAGGACGAGTACGCCGAGGAGATGGGACGGCTGCTCGATCTGCTGAATGGCATCGCGCATGTAAAGCCTGAAGACGGCGAATACACGTCCGAAGCCGGTAGCGCCGCGGCTGATCAATCCGAAGGCCCGGCCGCGCAGACACCGGAGACGTTCTCCAAAGACATGATGGCCCAATCCGCGCAATCCGCCAGCGAGACCGCTGAAGCAGCGCGTGAGATGGCCGGGGCGGCGAGCGCGGCCGCCGAACATGTCGCCGACGAGGCGCGTGCGGCGATGGAACAGGTCAGCGACAGGGCTCCAGGCGCGCCGCAAGCGCAGGCCGCCATTAACGCAGCCGAAGTGGCGGCTAGCACGATTGCCCGGCAGGCTGAAGCCACCGCTGCGCTCGTGGCGGGCAGCGCCGCAGCGATGGGCGGCGCTGTGGCCGGCACTGCGGAATCAGATTCCACGAACCAAACGGAAGAGGGAGAAGAGGCTGATAACGAGGACGCCGACACCGCTGGGTCGCTGATTGCCGAAGCTTCGCCCCCGGACATGACCGAGGATAACGAGGACGACGACGCCATGGCAGGTGTCGAAGACGAATATCAGACCGCGGATGCCATGATTTCTGAGCCAGAGCCGCTCGATGAGTCCGAGGCCGGCGAAGACTCGAGCTGGCAACCAGCGGAGGACGTGGACGCCGATAGGGACGAGGAGGTCGAGGCCGACGAAGCCGACCCGGCGCGCTCCTCAAGCAACCCGGCGAGCGACTCAACGGACGACCGCACGCCATGATGTGTCGTCGCCAGCAAATGGACAGCCGCGCTCGTGCGTGAATATCCGACGACGGCCAAAAATGGCCGCCTTTAATGGTCTTTTTGCCGCCGTGTCAATCTGGCACGCCCTAGTTTGACAGACCGCACCGTGCAACCGAGGAGATTGAGTGATGCAGGAATTGCCGAAGATGGGCGAAATGCCCGAGCCGATGCGTCAAGTGGTGAAGTCAAGCATCGAGCAAGCGCGCAAGGCGTTTGAGACGTTCATCGCAGCGAGCCAGTCGGCGATGTCGAATATCGACACCAGCGCCGCGCCGGCGTCGCACAGCATGAAAACGCTTAACGCGAAAATCGCCGAATTCACCAAGGCAAACGCCGAGGCGAACTTCGATCTGGCGATGAAGCTCGCGGATGCGAAGGAGATGAAGGACGTGATCGAGCTGCAGAATCAGCATGTGCGCCACCAGATGGACACCTTCGCACAGCAGCTTGAGGAGTTGCGCCGGCTCACAACTGAAGTCGTGACGGAAGCGGCTTCGAAAGCAGGAACGCCGCCGACCAGCGGTATCAGCTACTAACGCCCTGCGGAGCATTTTCGCGCATTCACGAAGCGCCGGGGCCTCGCCACGCCGGTGCGAGATCATCTTGTCTGAGTGTGTGCGTTGAGCGCACCGGACCGGAAGGGGCGCGTGTTTCACGGCCGGGCAGGCGCCCTTCCTTCGGGGTTGCATTGGGCCACTCTGAAGCACCGCGCGGCGCCTGTCCGCTGCCGCTAAGGGTTGCATCATACAGCATTTGCGCGCCATAATAGAATCTGTCTGCAATAGCAGTCGCGATCGTAACAACGCTGTCGCATAGCTCCGCGTTGCGCACGCACACCCCCTGCACGTTGTCAACGGCATCCGAGACGCCACGGTACATTTGCTGCTTTTCCTCCGGTGTTGACGGCAGGAACAGCGCAACGATGGAGAGCAGAATGATGAGCCGCAAAATCCACATGATGACCTTGACCTCTGGCAATTATGTCGATGTTTTCCTTTTCGCTAGCTCTGATCTAACAGTTGATGAATAACGTCACGAAAACTTAAGCGTGTAGACTTTAGCTGTCTTTTCGTAAAAGCCGAATAGCATTGTGCGGCAGGCCGGCGTGACCAACTCTGGACAGAGCCATGGGCTGCGAGGGGAGCCAGAAGGGATGACACCCTTTAGGGCGCGGCTGACGTTTCTCGGGTTTGTCGTTTTGACAGGCGCTATTTCCGTGAATGCGCTGTATATGCAGCAGCCACTGGAAACGCGTTCGGACGTCACCGGGTCAGTGAACAAGCCGTCTAAAACAGAGCGGGTTGAGGGGCGACACCAAAACGATGTTGGTCAGCCGCCGGAAGCCGCGCCCAAGGGCGACTTGCGGACATTGGGCTCAGGCGAGTCCCGGGATCGCCCGGCACAGCCCTCGCCGACGCGGCCGGAGACGTCCGGGACACCGCCTGCCGAGGCAACGCCGCCGAGCGCCGACGCCGCAGGGCCGATGCCGCCAGACGAGGTGATCCGCGCGATCCAACGGGAGTTGACCTATCGCAACTATGCGATTGACCGGCGCGATGGGCAGCTTGATACCGCCACGCGCATGGCGATACTGAACTATCAGTTTGACGCGGGTCTCAGCTTGACGGGACTGCCTTCTGAGGAATTATTGAAGCACATCCTGTTTGGCCCATTACAGAACGCCGCCGAGGGCAACCGGACAGCGCGCATCGAATCCGATCGCGCGCTTGTGGCCAGTGTTCAGAGGGCCTTGTCGCGGCTGGGCTTCGGCAACCTGCCCGAGACCGGACGCGTCGGGCCAACAACGCGCAAGGCCCTGGAAGATTTTGCAGCGTTTCGGGGCTTGCCGCGCGATGGACGCTTGTCGCCGCGCTTGCTCCTGGACCTAGCTATTGTGACCGATGAGCCACTTAGCCGCAGGCCGACGCAATCGGCTGGTGACATCGACTGAAATTGCTGACCAATATGGACGCAGCTGGTGATATGCGGCTAAAGTCGTAGGCATGCTACACTGCTATGATCGCTTAGTCCCCTCGCAAACGCAGGATCGCTGTCATCGATGAAAGACCATCATCTCATCATCGTTGATGACCATCCGCTGTTCCGGGATGCGCTGAAGCAAATCCTGCGCGGCGCGTTGTCGGGGTTGAAGATTGGCGAGGCCGGCTCCTTCGACGATCTCACACGGTGCATTGAGTCAGGCACGGATATCGATCTGGTGCTTCTCGATCTGGCGTTGCCCGGCGCGGACGGCCTGTCCGCGCTGATACAGCTTCGTGTGCGCTACCCGGAGCTGCCAGTGGTCGTCGTCTCAGCCACCGAGGCGCCATCATGCATGCGCCGCTGCCTGCAGCTGGGAGCGCTCGGCTTCATCCCGAAAAGCCTTTCCGCAGAGCGCATCCGTGAGGCCGTCGAAGCTGTTTTGGAGGGACGGGTCTGGACGCCGGCGGAGGTCGATCTCGACGGGGCAGAGGCCGAAGAGGTATCTGAGCTATTGTCTCGGATGGCGACGCTCACGCCGCAGCAGGTGCGGGTGCTTGCCATGCTGTCTGAGGGTCTGCTGAACAAACAGATCGCCTATCAGCTTGGTGTCTCCGAAGCCACCGTGAAAGCTCATGTCTCGGCGATCCTGCAAAAACTGGGCGTGGATAGCCGCACGCAGGCCGTCATTGCCATGAACAAGATCGAGAGTCTCGCGCCTGGCCCCGAAGATGCCAGGGGTTAGCAGCGGCTGTCTCGACGTCAACATTGGTTGAAGGCCGTCAGCTGAATGCACGCCTTCGAGCGCGGCGGGTTGCCGTGCCCGCGGATCGGCGCAAATAGGCGGATTCGTGCTGGATCGGCTCCGTTGCAAGGGCCGTGTGTCATGTCCGCTTGACAGCTCAGGCTCAGCCGTCTAACTGCCGAAGTATCAGGCGTGGCCATCACGTCTGGCGGGATAATAGTATGGGAGGCGGCTATGTTCGGCACGCGGACTTTGCAGATCATTCTTGTTCTCTGGGTGCTGTGGCACCTGGCTTTCGGCGTTCTCGCAACCTTCGCGCCGGACACAGGTGCGCGGCTCACGGGCTGGAGCCCGGAAGGTGGCTGGACCGCGGACATGCTCGCGATGAGCACCCAGTATGGCATGGTCATGCTGCTGTTGGCGGCAGTATATGCGGTAATGGTCAGTGACCCACTGCGCTATCTCGGGATGCTCTGGGTGGCCGTCGCCGAACAACTGCTGGGCATTGCCTATGCCGTTTATATCTATTTCAATATCGGCGGCGTGACCGCTTCGCAGGTTGCGATCCAGGCCGGCATCAATGTTGTCTTCATCGCGCTGTTCATTGCGTTCTGGGCGAATTTGCGCTCCCGAACATCGACGGCGCTTGCCTAACGCGACTTTACGGCACGCGCCGCGTCGCAGATAATACGCGTGGCAACGACGTGTATGTGAGTTCCGGGTGTCGCCGAAGCGTGTAAATATGTGGCGTCTGACGACTATTGCTTTGGCGTGCGGATTTCTGTGCTTACTCGCAGCAGCTTCGGCTGCTCACGCCCGAGGCGCATGCATCGGCCCAGATTATTGCGAACCATGGCGCGGAGACTGTACCCCTGCCGAGCCGGTGTATGTCCCGCCATGCGCGTTCCCGGCGGACTGCTATTATGCCCCGGATTATCAGCCGCCCAGATACTGGCGCGACCGCGGGTGGTGCGCGCCGCCTCCTAAACATGTCTGGCGCAGGGCAGAGCGCCCGGTCCCGCCGATGCCGTCGCCAAATCCGCTGCGCCGGGACGGCCAAACGGCCCAAACCGAAATGACGCTGCGGCGCAAAGCTGCTGCGGCTGGCAAAATACCGCAGCAGTACCGCGAGATGGAGAACCAGGTCGGCCATACGCTGAGGGCGATTGAGAGCGGGGCCGCGCTTTACGATCAACATTGCACTGTCTGCCACGGCGCTGCTGGCGAGGGCAACGGTCCACGCGCGCAGGACGTTAGCGCACCGATGCCGCCGCTCACAGATGAGCTGGTTCGCAACAGCAGCGATGCGTATCTGATCTGGACGATCATGGAGGGCGGCAAGCAGGTGGGAACCGAAAAGCCCGGCTTTAGCGAAGAGCTCAGGAACGAGCAAGCCTGGCAGATTATCGCGTATATGCGGGCGGGCTTTCCAGCGCGAGCGCCCGAGCGCCCATTCCAGCAGACCCAGAGCGACACGGACTCGGCCCGCGACGACCGCTGATGACTGCGCGCGGACCCGCAAAAAATCCGATCCAAGCAATTCTTCTTTAATTCAAGCGCGTCATCAATGAAGTGAACGGCCTCAATCGTTCCTTGCGTCTCATCAAGAGGCCGGCGCGGCCCCGGGCCGTCCGAGAATCGCAGATCCGGCAGACGTTCGCGGCCTCGACCTCAGCCCGCGCGCTCAGCCGGTCCACTCAGACATTTTCAGCAACCGAGGCATCGGCCGCACGGTCCTGCTGCCAGACGATTGAGGATTTGAAACGATGAGCCGATTTTCAGATTTGCCGACCCAGACGCCTGACCACACTGTGCGCGCAACCCGCCGGCTTGTTGAGCTGATCGAGATGTATCTGCAGCGTCTGGCGCGCACGCCGTCGCAAGAAGCTGGCGACTATTCCATAACGCTGATTGCCCGCTCACCCGCAAGTCCCGCCGCCGGCGCGCTGGCAGCTAAGGCGGAAGATCTCGGCGCACAGCAGGTGGGGGTCAATGTCATCTTCGCTAAGCCAGCGCCGAGCGAAGCGCTTGAAGACGTTCTGCTGGCGCTCAAACCGCTGCTTCGCGGCGAAAGCGTGGCTGCGCGTGTGCGCTGGGCGCGCAATCCGGCGCTGCTGGATGCGCATGAACAGATCACGCTGGGCACCAACATATGCTGGTCCGGTGATGCGATGCGACGCTCGCCGCAGCGCCCTGGCGTCTTGGAGATCACTGAAGAAGACGCGCCCGATGCGGTCAGCCGGGCATCTTTTGCTTTTTCCGCGCTCTGGGCAGCCTCAAAGCCGTTGAGCCGCAGCCATATGAAAGGTGACAAGCGATCGACGTTCGCCCCGTTCGCCGACATTGGAATGTCCGTGCATCAGCGCGAAAACGCCGAAGTCACCATTCCAAGCATCGGCGAAGATACCACGCGGCATTAACGCGGGCTCAGCAGCCACGCCAAGGATCGACATAGGCAGGCAAGGCGCATACCGTCCGGGCTTCAGCAGGATGGTTACGCTGGCTATCCGAAGACCGGTCCTTGCTTTGCTGATCTGATTGGCTGGGCCTCGCAGCGCCTCTCTGCGCCACGCCGGCGGTTGTGCCCTGCCCCTCTGGTTTAGGCGGATTTGGCATGGCCTGCTCCTGCTTCGTCGATCGCCGCACTGACGTTGCCCCCGATATGGGCAGTGGTTTCCCGCTTCTCCAGTCCGATGAAAATGATCGCCGGGCCGGAAATACCCGCCTCGCCCATTTGGTCACACATGTTGGTGAGCTGCGCAGACACGACCTTCTCGTTTTGGCGCGACGCGTTCTCAACGATCGTGACCGGCAGGTCCGGCGCAGCGCCATGCAACATCAGCCGACCCTGGACGAACCGCGCCGCGCTTACGCCCATATAAACGCCGAAGACACAGCCGGGCTCGGCCAGAACCCGCCAGTCATGCTCGGCATACCCTCGCGCTTCATGGGCGGTCAGAAAGGTCACGGCCTGGTTGCGCCCGCGGCGCGTCAGCGACCGTCCGGTTGACGCCGCAGCCGCGGAGGCCGCCGTGATACCTGGGATGATCTCCCAGCTCACGCCGGCATCTTCCAGCGCATCGATTTCCTCGTCCGCGCGCCCGAAAACCAGCGGATCACCCGACTTAAGCCGCGCGACCAGCGCCCCGGCCCTGGCGTGTTCCATCATCGCGGCGTTGATATCGTCCTGCTTCCAGGCAGGGCCGCCCGGCGTTTTGCCGACCTCGATCAGCTCGGCCTCACGCCGCGCCAGTTCCAGGATGCGCGCATCGACCAGCCGGTCATAGAACACAATGTCAGCGTCATGCAGCGCGCGCCGCGCCTTCAGGGTCAGCAGTTCGGGGTCCCCCGGGCCTGCCCCAACCAGGATTATGCGCCCGGCCTCCGGCTGCGACTTGCCCTTGTCATATTCGGATATCAGCCGCTCCAGCGCCGCGCGCGCCCCTTCTGTACCGCTCTCCGCCAGCGCTGACGGGCCATCGGTATTGAAGAAGCGCGACCAAAAGGCCCGGCGCGCCCGCCCGCCAGGAAGCTTCGCCGCCGTCTCGCGATAGTCGCGCGCGATCGCCGCCAACTGCCCTAACTCCGTGGGAAGGCGCTCCTCCACATCCGCCTTGATCCGACGGGCCAGCACCGGCGCCGCGCCCTCCGTGCCAATGGCGACGGTCACCGGGTCCCGATCAACAATGGCCGGGGTGATGAACTGCGACAGCTGCAGGTTGTCTACAACGTTGACGAGCACGCCCATCTTCTCACCCATCGCGCGGACCCGCGCGTCCGCCTCGGGATTATCGTGCGCCGAATAGATGAGGCGCGCGCCGAACAGCGCCGCCGCGGGAAGCGGTTTCGCGAACCACCGCAATCGGCCTTCGTCATGCCAACCGCGAACATCTTGACAGGCATCTTCCCCATAAACCTCGATCAGCGCCTCGGTTTTGAGCAGCAAACGCAGCTTCGCCGCCGCGGTTTCCCCCGCGCCCGAGACAAGCACGCGCTGGCATTTCAAATCGACGAATACGGGGAAGTGGCGCATCGCAACAACCTAATAGTCGGCCAAGGTCAGTTTGAGTCCGTCCAGCGTATCATCCCAGATGATCTGGCATGACAGCCGCGAATTGGGCTGGACGGTGGGCAACTCGTCGAGCTTGAACTCTTCCTCTTCGCGCGGCGGGTGCAGCTTGTCGAGCCATCCCTCGTCAATCAGGACATGGCACGAGGCGCAATCGCATCCGCCGCCGCATGTCCCCTCAACCCCGACGCCATAATCCCGAAGAATCTCCATGACGCGCCAGCCCTCCACGGCTTCGAGCGCATGGGTGTTGCCCTCACGGTCAATGACGAAAATTTGCGCCATCTGTATCCTCTCAACTCGCGTTATCTTTGCCACGCCGACTTATCCAGACGACGCGCATAACAGCTTAACCCGAGTTGAGCGATGTGTGGATACCGCATTCGGTACGCGCCTCGCCGCGCCAGCGGCCCGCACGCACGTCTTCGCCGGGCGCAACCGGCGTGGTGCAGGGACGGCACCCCACAGAGCTATATCCCTGCGACACCAACGGGTGCTCCGGCAATTCGTAAACATAAGCGTAGGTCGCAATATCGTCAGGGCTCCACGCTGCCAGCGGGTTCACTTTGACGTGACGCCCGTCAGCCTCGAATACCCCTAATCTGGAGCGCTCCTGGGAGTGGAACCGCTTGCGCCCCGTGATCCAGAGGTCAAAATCCATAAGCGCGCGGCGCAACGGCACGACTTTTCGAAGCTGACAGCATGCGAGCGTATTCTCCTGCCATAGGTCGCCATGCGGATCGGTCTCACGCAGGCTTCGTGATCCCGGCGTGATCCGCCGGACATTCGTCAGGCCGAGCGTTTCTGTCAGTTCATCGGCATAGTCGAGCGTCTCGCGGAATAGCTTGCCGCTGTCGACAAAAAGCACAGGTGTATGCGGAGCAATGCGCGAAATCAGATGCAGCAGCACCGCTGATTCGGTGCCAAACGAGGACACCACGGAAATCCGCCCCGCATCTTGGTCAGCAGTCAACGCCCGCAGGAGATCGGAGGCCGACAAGTGGCCATAACGGGCGTTCAGCAAATCGACGCGAACCTGGGCCTGCTCTCCGCCACGCCGAGGCTGGCCATCGATGATGGTTCTGTGCGCTATCATGGTCATAAGACGGTGTTAATCAATTTCGGCGCGCGGCCGCAAGCAGACGGATGAATTTTGGAATATGGTTTTTCGCCAGTGAGGCATAAAAGCCATTTTTCTGCGATGCAGCATTCAGCCTGACATTTCGTCGGGCTACCATTGCCAAGCGATTGCGCGTACTACACATGCGACTCGCGGGGGATCCCGCGTGCTAACCCATCTTCAAGGACATCATGTTCGAGCACAATCAGCGCCGGACGTTCGCGATCATCTCGCATCCGGACGCCGGTAAGACGACATTGACGGAAAAGCTTCTGCTCCAGGGCGGCGCGATTCACATGGCCGGCGCGGTGAAGGCGCGCGGCGAGGCGCGGCGCGCGCGCTCGGACTGGATGAAGATCGAGCAGGAGCGCGGCATTTCCGTCACCAGCTCGGTGATGACCTTCACGCATAATGATTTACTGTTCAACCTGCTCGACACGCCGGGCCACGAAGACTTCTCCGAGGACACCTACCGGACGCTGACAGCGGTCGATAGCGCCATCATGGTCATCGACGCGGCGCGCGGCATCCAGAGCCAGACGCGCAAGCTGTTCGAAGTCTGCCGCCTGCGCGACATCCCGATCATCACCTACATCAACAAGATCGACCGCGAGGGCCGCGAGGCGTTCGACCTGCTCGACGAAATCCAGGAAGAGCTGCAGCTCGACATCGCGCCGCGTGTCTGGCCGCTCGGCATGGGCGGGCAGTTCCACGGCTGCTACGACCTTGCGCGCGACGAATTCCACACCTCATCGCAGGGGCGCGGCGGCCCGTACGACACGCTCGTGCCATGTTCGGGGCTCGACGATCCACAGTTGGAAGAGCGGGTGGATGCCGGTGTGCTGGCGCAGGCGCAGGAGGAGGCGGAACTGGCCGAGGCCGCTTATGCGCCTTTTGATCCTGAGGCCTTCCGCGAGGGGCACCAGACGCCGGTGATCTTCGGCAGCGCGCTGCGCGATTATTCGATTACAAGCCTGCTGGACCTGATCGCAGAGAACGCGCCGCCGCCGCGCCCCAGCCAGGCCACCCCGCGGAACGTGACCCCAGATGAAGATCGCGTGACCGGCTTTGTGTTCAAGATCCAGGCCAACATGGACAAGAACCACCGCGACCGGATCGCCTTTATGCGGCTTTGCTCTGGCCAATTCAAACGCGGCATGAAACTGCGCCAGGTTCGCACCGGCAAGGACATCACTGTGCATAGCCCAATCATCTTCATGGCGCAGGACCGCGGCATCGCTGACGAGGCCGGGCCGGGCGACGTCATTGGCATCCCGAACCATGGCACCATCCGCGTCGGCGATACCTTTACTGAAGGCGAGAAACTGCGCTTCACCGGGCTGCCGGCCTTTGCGCCGGAAATCCTGCGCCGCGTGCGCCTGACCGACTCCACCCGCGTCAAGCAGATGCGCCAGGCGCTGCAGGACCTGTCGGAGGAGGGGCTAATCCAGGTGCTCAAACCGGACATCGGATCGCAATGGGTGGTTGGCGTGATCGGCCAGCTTCAACTCGACGTGGTCAGCGACCGCGCGAAGAGCGAATATAAGGTCGCGCTGGAGTTCGAGCCGACGCCTTATCAAATGGCGCGCTGGCTTAGCTCGGACGACGAAAAGGCTCTCAACCAGTTCGTCAACAAGCACAAATCCGCGATCATGACCGACCGTGACGGCGATCCGGTGTTTATGGCCTCCAGCCCTTGGGAGCTGAACTACAAGATCGAGAGTAACGAGGCGATCCGCTTCTCCAAGACCAAGGAGATGGAGTAGCGATCAGTTGCGCTTGGTCTTCGAGCGCTTTTTCTGGGGCCGCGGTTTCGGCTTGCCTGCTGGCTTTTTCGGTTTCGGCGTGCGCAACCGCTCAGGCCCGAAGCGGATGCGGATATCGGTTCCGTCGCCCGGCTTGCTGATGATGTCCAGCGCGCCGTGGTTGTCGCGGACAAAGCCCACCACCAGCCTCAGGCCCAGCCCGCGCCGGCCCGCGGCCTTCACATCGCCTGCCCGCTCCGGCGCCTTCGCCGAGGCGATCTGTTCGGGGGTCATCCCCGGGCCGTCATCCTTCACGCTCAGGATCAGCCCACCGTCACGGTCGAGCCGCGTCATGACCCGGATCTTGCCGCCGCCGTCGCCGTGGCGCAGGGCGTTGGTCAGCAGATTAAGCAGGATTTGCCGTATCGATCGCTCGTGAGCGAGCAGCAGCGGCGCGCCACGTTTCAACCGTCGGGTCAGCGTCACGCCCTGCGCCACGGCAACCGGCTCCAGCAGATGCAGGCAGTCCGCGACCAGCGCATTGAGATCGACCCATTCATGGGGCGGCGGCTCACCGTTCGCACGCTCAGCAAAACCGAGCAGATCGTCTGCCAGCCCGAGCGCAAGCCGGGCGGTGCGATAGATATCGCTGGCATACTCCTTTGCCTTGCCCGGCCGTAGCCGGTCGGCGCGGTCACTCTTCAGGATTTCGGCGAAGCCGAGGATAATGGTCAGCGGGTTACGGATTTCATGGCTCACGCGGGCGAGCAAGGCGGCCATCTCTTCGCTGGATGGGCCGGAAGAGAGGGCAGCGGCATCTTTACTCTTGGCGCGCGTCCTATTTCCCCGTTTCTTGTCGCTTGAACCCTGCTTGGTAGCAGGCGCAGGCTTGGCGGGGGGCTTCGGCTGCGTCGAATCCAGAGGCGGCGGCGAGTCTGCGCCAGTCTCTCGGCCTCGATCCGCCGCATCGCTGATCTCGCGGGCGATCGCCTTGAGCGTGCCCACATCTGAGCGGTCGGCGGGGCGGCGGGGCGGCGGAGGCGTTTGGCCATTGGCGCGCCTAGCGGCATTCTGGCCAGCTGGCGCGTCTTCGGCCGCCTGGCGCACTGCAACCGGCCGCGAAACCTGAGCCTGCGAATGCTGCTGGAGCGCCCGCACGACCAGGCCGGGCCGGTTGCCTGAAAGCTGCAGCCGCTGAAACACGCAGGAAACGACGGTTCCACCGGACGGGGTCGGGACGCGCAGGGCCTCGACATGATCGGCCAGATCGCTGGGGGAGCGGGCCAACTCTGTCAGTCTCGCCGGCGCGCTGGTTCTCTTGCCGGTACGCCGCCGTTTCAGCTGGTCCGACGTTGGATCGCCCCAAAGCCGTGCCGCCGCCACGTTCGCCCAGACAATGCGCCGGCCCTGGCCATCCCAGACCCAGACAGGATCATCGGTGGCAAGAAAGCTCTCCAGCGGCAGTCCCGGCACTGCCGGGCCCGCGGGAGCCGGTATGCTCGCGCTCTGCGCCATCGATTTCGGTGCCCGATCGTGAATCCTTAAGCAAATATCACCAAGGGCGTTCAGATTGAAGGGAATTCCGGTTTTGCCCCCAAGCTCTGGCGACGACGGCGTTTGTGCGCCGCAACAGGGCATTTCTGTGCGAACCTGGGGCCAAAGGAATCTTTCATGCTGCACTGCAAAATTTTGTTGCAATGCAGCATAAGACGTATTAGATGATGGGGTGCCGGCCAAGGAGATGTTTTGCACGCGCCCCGTGCCGGCCCGATCTTTATGACAAATCGATTCAGGGAGACCTAAAATGAACGACGCTTCAAACTTCGACATTCCCGCTCCGGTCCGCCAGATGGCGGAGAAATCCGTTGAGCAGACTAAGCAGGCTTATGACCGCCTGCTCGAAGCCGCGCGCCAAACGCAAGGCATGCTGTCCGACTCCACCAGCGCCATGGGCATGGGGAGTAAAGAGCTTCAGGAAAAGACCATGCAGTACGCCGAAGCGAATGTGCAGGCGAGCTTCGATCTGGCTGAACGCCTGGTGAAGGCCAAAGACCTCCAGGAGGTCATGGAAATTCAGACGCAGTTCGCCCGCCAGCAGATGGAAGCTTACACGCAACAGGCCCAGGAAATCTCCCGCATGATGGCCGAGGCCGCCCAGAAGGCTCAGCCCAAAACGTAACAGCGAGCCAAGCAGGCTGAGCGTTTTTCAAGCGATGGAGATATGATGATGAGTGAGCAGTGGACCTCAACGCCGGCGTCAACCAACATGCACGATAGCGGGTTCGCGCCTGCGCAGGTTGCTGAGCCAGTTCCGAACTACACGGATCAGGCGGCGGCGACGCCCGAAGCTGTCCGCGCCTACGCAGAGAAGACAATAGCGCAACTGCGCGAGTCCTATGCGCAAGCCCGTCAGGCGATGGAAGATGCGACTGCGGCGATGGAAGCATCCATCGATAAGGCGAGCAAAGGCACGGCCGAGTTCAACACCAAGGTCATCGAGATGACCGAGCGCAACATGAGCGCCGGTTTTGAATTCGCCCGCAAGCTTGCAAGCGCGCGCACACAGGCCGAAGCGATGGAGCTTCAGGCCGGGTTCATGCGTGAGCAGCTCGACGCCCTTAAGGCGCAGAGTGAGGAAATTCAGCAGCTGAGCAGCCGAATCGCCACAGATGCCTCGCAACCGCTCCATCAGCAGGTGACGCGCACCGTAAGCCGGTTCTCATCGAGCGCCTGAGGCATCTTGCCGAACCATAACCGTGCCGGGCTATGCCTGGCACGGTCTGCCCTTGTCGCGCCGTATCCGGTCTGAGTGCACCAGGTTGCGGCTTTATCTTTTTGATCCCATGCGGCATTGCTCCGAGAATCAGTGCCCAGGTTGCGGATTACGCTCGTGTTTCCCGCTCGTTAACCATGCGATAACGCCTGATCTGGCAGCCTTCACGCCGAAGTTGACAAGCAACTGCGGGAGGCATCCATGAGCCAGCAATCCGAACAGGAGGCGCTACAGCGCGCGGTCGACGAGGTCGGCTATATTCACCGGAATTTTTCAGTCGAGGTCACGACCGCAGCGCATATTAGCGGGGACGCGCAGACGTCCAGAGCGAAGATGGTGGTTGTGCGCAACGAGGTGACAAAGATGTGGCAAGCTTATCGGCGGGGGCGCCGCCAGGCCTGGCTCAAAGCCTTTCGGCGCGACTTGACTGCCGGTGCTTTCAATTAATCGATCCGCAGCTCACCGGCGACGGCCCTGAGACGTTTCAGGAGTTCGTACGGACGTGAAGATCCCCTCGATGCCGCAGCGCCGGGATTTTTTCTCGCGTCTCTCTGACCCTCGCCGGGTCGATTTCCGCGCTGATGACCCCAGGTTTATCGCCCGACATTTCTGCGACCATCTCGCCCCACGGGCCCACGATCAAGCTGTGGCCATAGGTCTCCCGCCCGTTGTCATGCTGGCCGCCCTGCGCTGCGGCGAAGATATAACAGCCCGTTTCAATGGCGCGCGCACGCAACAGGATATGCCAATGCGCCGCGCCGGTCTGCCGTGTAAAGGCGGACGGCACGGTGATAAAGTCGGCGCCGGCCTGAGCAAGGGCCAGGTACTGTTCCGGAAAACGCAGGTCGTAACAGGTGGTCAGACCCAGCGCCCCCCATGGCAGCTGCGCCAGGACCATCTCGTCGCCTGGCCTGTAATTCTTCGACTCGCGATAACTTTCGCCGCCGGGCAGATCGACATCGAACATGTGGATCTTGTCATACCGCGCGGCAATGCCGCCGCCCGGCCCAATAAGAAATGACCGGTTGGCGGCGCGGCGCTCAGCGACAAGGATCGGCATCGAGCCGATATGCAGCCAGATTTTGAGGTCGCGGGCCAGGTCTTGGAACGTCTGTAGAGCAGGGGTTTCGTCTTCGGCTGCGATCGCTGCGAATAATGGTTCGCTTCGCAGTTCCATCAGCGAGGTATTTTCCGGGGTGAGCACATAACTGGCCTGGTCCGCAGCCTCGCGAATGAGCGGGATTGCCGCGCCGATCGAAGTCTCTACGTCCCTGCTCGAGCGCAGCTGAACGAGCGCGCAGCGGAACATGCGGGAGCTGGCGCGTGGTTCGGGCATTAGGCCGCAGTCTCCTTATGTGAGCGCTGTCTCAACCTTGGCTTTTGCACAGACAAAAGGGACGACGAGGCCCTTCGCGGACACGACCCCGCAGCCCAGCCCTCAGCCGTGGCCAAGCAGCGGGTCAAGGCCACCCTGCGCTTCGAGCGCATAGAGTTCGTCACACCCACCGACATGCTGCCCGTCGATGAAGATTTGCGGGACAGTGTGCGCGCCGCCGGCGCGCTCCTTCATCTTTGCGCGTGCGTTCGGTTTCATGGTCACATCGAATTCCTGGTAATCCGCACCCTTACGGCGCAAGAGCCGCTTGGCGCGAATGCAAAACGGGCAAAACAGCGTCGTATAAATCTCGATATGTGGCATGGTTGTTCAGATTGCTTCACATGGCCCGCTGTGCGAACACGTTTTGCGAGTTCTGTCGAATTGCAGCATCTGGCCGCGCGGGCGAACCGGTGGGCTGGCGACCGCCGCGTCGGGGGCCCCGAAATGCCCGAAATAGCGCGAATCGATCGCCTCGACCGGCAGTATAATCAGAACGTCCGTGGTTCCGAACTGATTATCGACGACCGCACCGTCGCCCACGAATGCGCCCAGACGTAGATAGCCTTTAATAAGCGGCGGAAGAGCTTTCAGAGCGGCCCGCTGGTCCACCTGCTCGGACGGCAGAAGATTCATATTCCGATACAAATGATTGTGTGCACGGACTTGCCACTGCTCCGGCGCGCTCGCGTAGTGGTAGAGAAAGGACAGCGCCATGGCGTGCTCATTTGGATCGGTACCGCTGAAGCTGGCGCAACCCAGCATCACGTCCACGCCATGTTCGCGCACATAGGTCCACAGGCCCTGCCAAAGCAGTTCGACAGTGCGCCGGTTGCGATAGGGCTTGAGCACGCAGGAGCGCCCGAGTTCCATAAAGCTGTGCGTCTCGCTCTTGCGCGCGATCAGCGGAGCAATATCGTATTCGGTCTGGGTGTAGAAACCGCCATGACGTTCGGCCGTCTCCTGACGCAGCACACGGTAGGTCCCCACCACCCGCGAGCGGCGCGGCCAGCGCTGACGGGTTTTCGGCACCGCGCCACGGTCCACCACGAGCAAGTGATCGCAGATCTCATCGTAATGGTCCTCATCCCGGCGATTGAGCATCGTCGTGGCATCCGGGACGGCCGCCAGCTCCTCGTAGAACACCCGGTAGCGAAGCCGTTGCGCCTTGCGCACGTCGCTGCGTGATCGCGCCAGTCGCACTTCAAGCGTTCCGAGCTGGCCGTAGACCTTTAGGGGCGAACGGCGCATCATGAAGGATCGCGCTTTTCCTCGGCTGGGATGGAATGGTGCCACGGGCACCGCCGGGGGCCTGGCCGACAGCGCTGGCCGAAACTTGCTCGCGATGCGTCGAACATTCAGTCTCATCGACCTAACCCATGGAGCAGCTACACCAGTCTGCCCATTTGCAAATGAATTGTCACGCACAGACGAGCCTTTATATATTCCATATCAGAATGGCGGTCAGACTGACTCGCAAACGATATGCTCTCTTTGCGCGGACCGCCGCTTTGCGAAGTGAAAAGCGCTGCTTTTCGCGTATCTCGCATGGCTATGGAGGCCCGACATCCCTGCTCAGCCGCTTCTTCAGACTTGCTTTGCAGGAAACCTCCTGGACTCGTGGTCCGATTCAGACATTTGCTCGGGCGGGTGCTCCACAGGGAGGCAAATGTCTGACTCATCAGGACCACTAGCAACTTACCCAAATCTCATGGAGCTTTTGAATTTGACATTTGAGCGAGAGCCTGGCCGCAAGCAGAACTCAAATTTCAAATTCGCGCCACTAGGTGACCGGTTTAAGAGGCCATGCTTTCGCGTAGCGTCTCGCCGCGATAGGCCAACGCTTCCGTAAGATGGATATGCGTTACGGGCTCTGACTGATCAAGATCAGCGAGCGTACGGGCGAGCCGGAGCGTGCGATGATATCCGCGCGCGGTCAAGCCAAGCCGTTGCATTGCATCTTGCAGCAGCGCTTGTCCACGCCGGTCGGGAGCAGCAATTTCAACAAGTTGGCTCGATGGGCAGTGCGCGTTGACGCAGATCCCATCGAGGCCCAGCGCCGCATAACGCCTCTGCTGAACGGCGCGGGCAGCCGCCACCCGTTCCGCTACCGTCGCGCTCGACTCATGCGTCTGCGGCTGAGTTAGGTCCATAGCGCTGACTGCGGGCATGTCGATCTGCAGATCAATACGATCCAATAGAGGCCCGGATATCCGGCTCATATAATCGTCGACGCAATTCCGGCCACGCCGGCAACTGACCCCGGATTGGAACGCGCGACCACATCGGCACGGATTCATTGCTGCGACCAGCTGGATGCGGGCTGGATATGAAACACGGTGATTGGCGCGCGCGATCGAGATCTCGCCTGTCTCCAACGGCTGACGCAGCGAGTCGAGGGTCCGCGGCGAAAATTCGGGCAGTTCGTCCAGGAAAAGAACACCGCGATGAGCAAGCGCGACTTCTCCTGGTTGTGGCCGTGATCCGCCGCCGACCAATGCTGCCATGGTCGCGGAATGATGCGGCGCGCGGAACGGACGGGAACAGGTCATGCCGGATTGGGACAATTCGCCGGCCATACTCTGGATCATCGCGACCTCAAGCATTTCCGCGCTGGACATGGCGGGAAGAATTGTTGGCAACCGCTGCGCCAGCATCGATTTGCCGGCGCCAGGCGGGCCAATCATCAGCATGTTGTGACCACCCGCTGCCGCGATCTCAAGTGCCCGCTTGGCGGTTTCTTGCCCGTGAACATCACGCAGGTCTAATTCGCTCGCGCTCTCGCCGAATGCGTGGGCGGGCTCCGGACGCGTCAGAACCTGTTCGCCCTTGAGGTGGTTGACGAGCGACAGCAGGTCCCGTGGCGCGAGGATATCGACGTTCTCGCCTGCCCAGGCCGCCTCCGAGCCTGAAGACGCCGGACAAATCAGCCCCTTCCCAAGCGCGTTCGCGCCGATGGCTGCAGGCAGCGCCCCAAGAATCGGCGATAGACTACCGTCCAATGCGAGTTCTCCGGCGACACAGTACCCGTCAAGCAGATCGCCAGTTATTGCACCGCTGGCAACCATTACACCAAGCGCAATGGCCAGATCGTAATGGCTTCCTTCTTTGGGCAGGTCTGCCGGCGAGAGATTGACTGTGATACGTTTTGGGGGGAGCCCCAGGCCTATGGCGCTAAGCGCGGCGCGCACGCGCTCGCGGCTCTCCACAACCGCTTTGTCCGCCAGACCGACAATCGTGAAGGCGGGCAAGCCGGCTGACAGGCTGACCTGCACCTCGACTTGGCGGGCCTCGATCCCATGCAAGGACACTGTGGAGATACGCGCGAACATTTCGCCTCCCGCAACTTAACGTAACCTGAGGTTACGCATTTCGGGAAACCAGCGCAAGAACAATATGTGAACAAAATGCCGCCCTACGCGCCGCGCGACGAGCGCTGCGCGTGAGCCTGCTCGATCCAGTTCCACAAAAGGGCTGCGATATCCGCTCCGCCGAACCGTTTGACCTCGCGCAGGCCCGTTGGCGAGGTGACGTTGATTTCTGTAAGATAAGGTCCGATCACGTCGATGCCTGCGAGTATCAGGCCGCGGCGCTTCAATTCCGGGCCGATGGCAGCGCAAATTTCCAGGTCGCGCTCGGTCATCTCGGTTGGTTCGGCACGGCCGCCGATGTGCATATTCGATCGGGTTTCATCATCGGCCGGAACGCGGTTGATCGCCCCAACGGGCTCGCCGTCAATCAACAGGATACGCTTGTCGCCGGCACGCACCTCCGGCAGGTATTTCTGGACCAGAAACGGCTCGCGAAACACACCCTGGAACAGTTCGACGAGAGCGCCGAGATTCGTGTCGCCTGCCGCCAAACGAAACACTGCCGCGCCTCCGTTGCCATAGAGCGGCTTCAGGATGATATCCTCGTGCTCGGCGCGGAAGCGGCGTACCGAATCGAGATCGCGGACGATCGCGGTTGGCGGCATAAGCTCAGGATAACTCATCGTGAGCATTTTCTCCGGCGCGTTGCGGACATTTGCCGGATCATTCACCACGAGAACGCCGGGGGCGAGGTGCTCCAGAACAAATGTCGTGGTGATGTAGGCCATGTCGAACGGGGGGTCCTGCCGAAGCATCACAACATCATATCCAGACAGATCGACGCGGCGTTGTTCCGATAGGGTGTAATGATCTCCCGCGACATCGCGCACCACAACATCCCAACCCGTCGCAAAAACATGTCCTTGCGCATAAACCAGCCGGTCCGGGGTGTAGAAGAACAGCGAATGGCCGCGCGCCTGCGCCTCCAGCATCATGGCGAATGTAGAGTCGCCACGAATGTCGAGGCGGTCGATCGGGTCCATCTGGAAAGCTGTCTTGAGCGCCACGTTTTTCTTAGCTCCGCGCGAATTGGGCCAAACGTTTTACTTGAGCGGATACCGAGGCTTTAGACCAGAACGCGCGCGGGAGGCAAATGTCTTACTCGGACAACTACGGACGCGCATTCCCTGCAGCCTCCCGCCAGCGCCGCGCCGCCGCCTCCGCGCGTTGGCGCTTGTCCTTACTGAGGCCGGCGACAAAAACGTCCAGGCGCCCGTCACTAATGCCGCGCGCGCGGGCCAGCAAATGCCATTTGGCACCCTCAACCGGGGCTGGCTTCACTTCAACACCATAGGCCAGAACCCGCGCAAGCCGATTTTGCGCAACCGGATTCCCGTTTTCAGCAGATGCCTTTAGCATTGCCAACCCCTTGTCGTGATCCTTTTCGACGCCGTACCCCTTGATCAGCATCACGGCGTAATCCAATTGCGCGTCGGCCAAGCCGGCTTCAGCCGCCTTCCCAGTCCAGTATGCGGCCTTCTTGGGGTCCGGCAGCACGCCTTCGCCTTCGGCATAAAGAGTGCCGAGATCATATTGCGCCTGCGGGTTCCCCTTTTCCGCGGCCAGCAGGAACAATTCGGCTGCGCGTGCGAGATCATAACTGACGGCGTTGCCCTTCACGTGCAGAAGCGCCAGATTGTACGCAGCGTTGGCGTGCCCTTGCTCGCTAGCGCGTTGGAACAGGGCCGCGGCTTGCTGGACATCCTTTCGTATGCCGTCGCCGTCCAGCCGCATCATGCCCAGGGCGAACTGGGCGTCTGGATCGCCGCGCTCGACACCTGTCGCGTACCATTCTGCAGCTTTAAGCTTATTCTGCGGGACGCCCAGTCCATTGCTGTACATGCGCCCGATCAGCGTCGGCGCTTGCGGCTCCCCTCGCTCTGCGGCGTCCCGGGCCAGTTTCATGGCTTCCAGATAGCGCCCGCTGAAGAATGCGTCGAACGCCGGGTCCTCAGTCTCGGCTTGCGCCGTGCACGACGCGAGCCCTGAGATCGCGAGCGCAACGAACAAGGCCCCGGCTGCCAATCTGGACATTGACCCATGTTTCATGTGCGCGCTCATCATGCCGCTGAGTGATCAGTAATCATTCGATACAGATCATGAAGCGCCGCTTCGGCATCCGCGGCGTCCCAAATCAATGAGGAAACCCCGATGAAGTCCACGCCTGCCTCGATCAGTGCGGCCGCTTCATCCCAGCCACCGCAATGCCACCCGACGACGGCGGGCTCGCACACCTCCTGCCACCAGCTCACCAAATCCGTGACCTCTTCGCGCGCGTGGCCGCCGGGTTCCGGGCCAAAGGCAACGTAGTCCGCGCCCAACTCCCCGAGGACCAGAGCGTCATGGCGCGATGTTCCGCAGCCAGCGCCGATTAGAGCGTCCGCGCCCAACAGGCTACGGCTGCGACGGTAGCCCTCTTCATTGGCGGGAATGTGGACGCCGTCTGCGCCAACCGCGCGCGCCAACTCGGGGGCGTCAGCGAGCAGAACGGGCACGCGTCGCGCATGGGCGATCCCCACAGCCTGGCGAGCAACCGCTTCGGTAGGCCCATTGGCGCTGTACAGCAAGAGCGCAGCCACAAGGTCGCGGTCCATGACTCGCGCCAGCGTACCCGTATCCAGCCTGGCTGGCGCGGCGAGATAAATTTGGCAGCTCGGATCCGCGCCGGCATCGCCCATGCGGATATCCTGTCGCGCTCTCACCCAGTCTTCGCCATCGCGATCGCTACATCAGCCATGCGATTGGAAAAGCCCCACTCGTTATCGTACCATGACAGCACGCGCACCAGCCGACCGTCGACAATCTGTGTCTGCGTCATGTCAAAGGTCGACGAATACGGGCTGTGGTTGAAGTCAATCGAGACGAGCGGCTCCTCCGTCACGGCGAGCACGCCGGCCAGCTCCTGCTCGGCGGCGCGACTCATCGCGGTGTTAACCTCCTCGACGGTGGTTTCGCGCTCCGGCACAAATTTCAGGTCAATCATCGACACGTTAGGCGTGGGCACGCGGATCGCCGTGCCGTCGAGCTTGCCTTGAAGCTGCGGCATGACAAGGCCAACCGCACGCGCCGCGCCGGTTGTCGTCGGGATCATCGACATGCCAGCCGCACGGGCGCGATGCATGTCCTTATGCGGCGCGTCAAGGATGCGCTGATCGTTGGTGTAGGCGTGCACGGTGGTCATGAAACCCTGTGAGATGCCGCACATCTCATGCAGAACCTTGGCGACGGGCGCGAGGCAGTTCGTTGTACATGAAGCGTTAGAGACGACGGTGTGGCTGCTGACGAGCGCCTCATGGTTGACGCCGTACACCACAGTAATGTCCGCGTCCTTGGCAGGCGCTGAGATCAGCACTTTCTGAGCCCCGGCTTCCAGATGGCCGCTGGCGCCGCTTCTGTCGGTGAAAAGACCGGTGCATTCCAGCGCGACATCGACATCCATGTCACGCCAAGGCAGCTTGGACGGATCGCGCTCGGCCAGCACTTTAATCGGGCCCGTTCCAGCGTCGATGGTGTCACCTTCTACCTTCACCTCGCCAGCAAAGCGGCCGTGGACCGAATCATATTTCAGTAGGTGCGCGTTGGTTTCCACCGAGGTGATGTCGTTAATGGCAACCACTTCGATATCCGTGCGCCGGGCTTCGATGATCGCGCGCAAAACGTTGCGCCCAATACGTCCGAATCCATTAATGGCGACCCTGACAGCCATCCGCGCCTCCTAAGTTCCTACCGGGTTGTGTTGGGCATTCAGTGCCGTGCGGCACGCGCGAGCGCTCTCCGCGCGCCACGTCCCTTGTATGTCAGCATGTACAAAACGCAAGGAAAAGCCGTTATGTCCGGCGGCCCATTCACGATCGGACGATGCTTGTGGGCGCCGCTGGAATTCCGGTTGCATGCTGGGGCGGCCTGCAAGCGCTGATTCGCGACTGAACACCTCAGTTGCCCATGTTGACGTCGGGAACGGCAACCGGCCCCGCAACTTCTGCACAGATTGCAATTCTTCCGCTTACACAACCAAGGTCGCAAGTTTCATCAAAATCAATAGGTTAGGTACGGGCGGATGATGGCGCGCGCACGAGGCGGGCCTGCAAAAACCTTGGCGTGTCAGGCGCTTGACGCCCTTTGGAGCCGGTGCCTATGGTTTTGTTAGGGGCACGGCAATCAGCGGCTCAAATGAAAAATGCGGTTCAACGTCGCGGTGTGTGGTGAGCAAGCCAAGCAAAGCAGCGAGTACGCGCGGAAGCTCGAAGGCGCGAGCGGCGGGGCGCGCGCAGGGCGGATCGAGAGGCGCAAGCGGGTCGGCGAAATCGCGCACGAAGGCGCAGTTGGAACAAGAGCTGGCAGAACTCAAACAGGCGAACGAAGACCTGCGCGCGCAGTTGCGGCGGGAACAGGAGCGGGCCGAACAGCTTGAGCAGACCAACGAGCAGGCCACAGAAAAAATAGATAACGCCATCGCGCGGCTCAAGACGCTGCTGGCGTCTTGAGCGGGCACATGCAGCCGGCGAAGGGCTGGCATCTTATCGGGGCCCGGCGGGGAAAGGCAGGCGCACATGCCTCAAGTAACCCTTACAATCGCGAATAAGACGTACCGCTTGTCTTGCGCGGAAGGCGAAGAGCCGCGCATACATGCGCTTGCGTCGCACTTCACAGCGCGGGTTGATGATCTTGGCGAGCGCTATCCGCGCATGCCGTCCGATCAGCTGTTTCTGATGGCCGCGCTGCTTGTGACAGACGAGTTGTTCGAGGCTCGCGAGGAACTGCAGGGCACGTTAAAGCAGGTCGCCCGGCTAGGTATGGCGCTCAATGATAAGGCCGGAGAGCGCGCGCCCAGCGGCTCGGAGATGGCGCAGATCGTCCGAAATGCCAGCGCCCGGCTCGATAAGCTGGGCGGCGCAACGCCGTCCCTGCCGAAAGCGGGCTCTCTGGCCGGCAATGCGGACGACAAAAAGATTAAGGCCGCGAACCGCTCGGACTAGCTCGAAGTCAGCATCGCGGGTACAGCGCGGGCTTTTGCTCTGGACAATCGGGTGGAACGCATCACATTCTCGGCGTGGGGCTGCCGCGCGCGTGAGGGGTTCTGTTTCCCGGGGCCGATACCGATCCTCAAGGGAGCTGACCCTGCCCGGGGCCGTGGCCTCGGACAATCGGCGCCCACCTGCTTATGTAGGGACCCAAGGGATCACTCACCCCCACGGCTGTGGCGGCTCCACATTTATCACGGCGGTGAGGACCGCGCATGACGGCGGGCATTGCTGACAAACACGCGTTACGCCGAGAAAGCCTCGCCCGGCGCGCTGCAATTCCAAACGCCCAGCGTGAGTCGGCGGCTACGGCGCTGGCCGCAACTGGGCTGTCGTTTCTGCACATGTCCGAAGCCTCCGTCGTCAGCGGCTATTACCCCTTTGGCGACGAGCTTGACGTTCGCCCGCTGCTGCGCCGCTTGCTTGGCGAGGGCCACACCATCGGCCTGCCGGTGACGCGCAAGAACCAACCGCTGATCTTCCGCGCCTGGACGCCCGAGCTGGAGATGGTGCGCGGCGCCCTCGGCATCCCGCGGCCGCCTGACGATGCGCCAGAAGTGACGCCGGCGGTATTGCTGGTGCCGCTCGCCGCATTCGATGATCGCGGCTACCGCATCGGGTATGGCGGCGGGTTTTACGATCGCACGCTGGCGAAGCTGCGCGCGGCCGGGCCGGTGACGGCAGTGGGCGTGGCGTTCGCCGAGCAGCGCGTCGATCGCGTGCCGAACGCGCCGCACGACGAACCGCTTGACTGGATGCTCACGCCTGAGGGCGCGCACCGCGTGGGTGACGTCTGATGCGGCTGTTGTTTATCGGCGATGTGGTCGGGCGAGCCGGCCGGCGCGCAGTACTGGAGACACTCCCGGAGCTGCGCACGCGCTATGAGATTGACCTCGCCGTGGTCAATGGCGAGAACGCCGCCGGCGGTTACGGCATCACCGAGCAGATTTTCGCCGATTTGCGCGATGCTGGCGCGGACGTGGTCACGACCGGCAACCATGTCTGGGATCAGCGCGAGACGCTGGTTTATATCGAGCGGCACGACCGCCTGTTGCGTCCGATCAACTTTCCGCCGGGCACACCGGGGCGGGGGGCTGGGCTGTTCGAGGCGCGGAACGGCGCGCAGGTGCTGGTGCTGAACGTCATGGGTCGGCTGTTCATGAATGATCTGGACTGCCCGTTTCAGGCGCTGGACCGCGAGCTTGGCGCCTGCGCCCTGAAAACCGCCGCAGATGCGATCTTCGTCGATTTCCATGCCGAGGCGACCTCGGAGAAACAGGCGGCAGCGCATTACATAGACGGCCGGGCCAGCGCCCTGGTCGGCACCCACACCCATGTGCCGACCGCCGACGATCAGGTTCTGCCCGGCGGCACCGCTTTCATGAGCGATGTCGGCATGAGCGGCGACTATAACTCGGTCATCGGCATGGAGCGTGACGAGCCGATCAACCGCTTCGTTCGGCAGATCCCGGCAGGCCGCTTCTGCCCCGCGCTCAGCGATGTGACCGTGTGCGGCGCGGCCATCGACATAGACGACGCGACCGGGTTGGCGCTTCAGATCGCGCCCGTACGCGTCGGCGGCCGGCTGCGCCCAAACGAGCCGAACTTCTGGCGTCCGCCGCCAGACACTGGCGACACCCCCGACGAATAAGCTATAAAACAGCCAAACAGGCCGCCTCGTGCTGTTCACGCTTGCGAAAACCTCGCGCATCCCTTGCGCGTCGTCTCGCATCGCACGGGGTCTTTCAACGCAAAGAAGCAGGACGGATATGGCAGGACATTCCAAATTCAAGAACATCATGCACCGCAAGGGCGCGCAGGACAAAAAGCGCGCCAAAGTCTTCTCCAAGCTGTCGAAGGAAATCACCGTAGCGGCGAAGATGGGCGCGCCGGACCCGGAGTGGAACCCGCGTCTGCGCCTGGCGATCCAGGCGGCGCGCGCGCAGAACATGCCCAAGGACAATATCGAACGCGCGATCAAGAAGAGCCAGGATGACGGCAGCGCGGCCTACGAGGAGATGCGCTACGAGGGCTTTGGCGCAGGGGGTATCGGCGTGATCGTCGAGACGCTGACCGACAACCGCAACCGCACTGCCGGCGATGTCCGCGCGATCTTCTCCAAGCATGGCGGCAATCTGGGCGAGACCGGCGCGGTCTCCTGCGTGTTCGACCGGATCGGTTCGGTCGAATATCCCGCAGACGCTGCCAGCCCCGAGGAAATGGTGGAAGCCGCGATCGAAGCGGGTGCGCAGGACTGCGAATCGTCCGAGGATAGCCACACAGTTTATTGTGACGCGGAAGACTTGGGCGACGTGGCCAAAGCGCTGGAAGCGCATTTCGGTGAGGCGCAGTCAGCGCAAATCGTCTGGAAGCCGCAGAATACCATCGAGGTTGACGAAGAGACAGGCGGCAAGGTCATGCGGCTTCTTGAGGCGCTGGAAGACCATGATGATGTGCAGAACGTCTACGCCAATTTTGAAGTCTCCGACGAGGTGATGGAGCGGCTCTCCGCCTGATCCGCGCGCTGTTGGGCAATCGAGGGAAATCACATGGCGGCGGTGCGCATTCTCGGCATTGACCCCGGTTTGCGGCGCACGGGCTGGGGGCTGATCGAGAGCGCTGGCGCGCGCCTGACATTTGTTGCCGCCGGCACGATCCGCCCGCGCGAAGATGCCTCGCTTCCCGACCGCCTCGCCTGTCTTTTCACCGGCCTGTGCGACGCCATCGACACATGGGCGCCAGTCGAAGCCGCGGTCGAGCAGACCTTTGTCAACAAGGACGCCCGTGCGACGCTCAAGCTCGGTCAAGCGCGCGGGATCGCCCTGCTCGCCCCGGCCCGCGCCGGGATCGCGATTGCCGAATATGCACCCAACGCAGTGAAGAAATCCGTGGTGGGCTCCGGCCACGCCGACAAGGCGCAAATCCGCGCCATGCTCGGTGTCCTGCTGCCGCTGGCCACGCCCGACAGCGACGACGCGGCGGACGCGCTGGCCATCGCCATTACGCATGCGCATCATCGCGGCGCGGCCGCGCTGCTGGTGGGGGCAGCGCGTTGATCGGCAAGCTCAAGGGGCTGGTCGACGACACCGGCGATGGCTGGGTGATCGTCGATGTTGGCGGCGTCGGCTACGAGGTGCACTGTGCGAGCCGGACGCTGGCGCGGCTCCCGGCGCGGGGCCAGCCGGTGGAGTTGGCGATCGAGACCCATGTGCGCGAGGATGTCATCCGTCTGTTCGGCTTCGCCGGCGAGCACGAGCGGCGCTGGTTCCGGCTGTTGCAAGGCGTGCAGGGCGTCGGCACGCGGCTGGCCCTGGCGATCCTCTCGACGCTGGAGCCGAACGACATCGCCAACGCCATCGCGCTGGGCGACAAGGCCACAATCTCGCGCACGCCCGGCGTCGGGCCAAAAGTGGCGCAGCGGCTTATCGGCGAGTTGCGCGACAAGGCGCCCGCGCTGGTGCAGGCGGGCGCGGCGGCGGTGGCTTTGCCGGAGGGCATGAACGCGCAGGACGGCACCGCGATGGGCGACGCGGTTTCGGCGCTGACGAATCTGGGTTATCAGCCGGCGCAGGCCGCCGCGGCGGTGGCCACCGCGATGCGCAAGGCGGGCGATGACGCCAGCACCGAAACGCTGATCCGGCTGGGCCTGAAGGAGCTTTCAAGTTGAGCGACCGGCTGATCGAGGGCGAACACACCGACCACGACGAGGTGGAGCCGAGCCTGCGCCCGCAACGGCTCGCCGAGTTCATCGGGCAGGAGCGTGTGCGTGCCAACCTGCGCGTGTTCATCGACGCCGCGCGCGGCCGGGGCGAGGCGCTGGATC
>CAYXPZ010000007.1:0-48097 GCA_964466965.1 uncultured Hyphomicrobiaceae bacterium | reverse complement strand
GTGTCGGCGAAAGATAAGGCGACCGGCAAGGAGCAGTCGATCCGCATTCAGGCATCCGGCGGGTTGAGCGAAGAAGAAATCGAGAAGATGGTCAAGGATGCTGAGTCCCACGCCGAAGAGGACAAGAAGCGTCGTGAGCTGATCGACGCCAAGAACCAGGCCGAGGCGCTTATCCATTCGACCGAAAAGAGCTTGTCCGACCTCGGCGAAAAGGTCTCGGCGGAAGACAAGACAGCCGTCGAAAATGCGGTATCGGAGTTGCGCACCGCGCTTGAAGGCGAAGACAAAGAGGCGATCACCTCGAAGACCGAGGCGCTAGCGCAGGTCTCGATGAAGCTCGGCGAGGCCATGTACCAGCAGAGCGCTGAACAAGGCGAAGCCGGCGAGGCCGCTGGTGGCGCTGAGCAGACGTCCAGCGACGGCGAAGGCGTGGTTGACGCTGACTTCGAGGAAGTCGACGACGACAAGAAGAAGCGGGCGTAATGTCCGATCAGCGGCGGCGCGGCTCTGGCTGCGCCGCTTTACCGCCTTGTCGGTGACGGGGCCCCGGATAGGCCATGACGTCCAACCCGGTTGAAATACCCTTCGGACGATTTTCGCTTTCATCATGGCGTGAGGGACTGAGGCGTCTGGCCGGGCATCTGCCGCGCAACGGTCTTGGCCGGCGGATGCGATCCGTCACGCGGCGTCTGGCTACTTTAGGTATCCGTGAGCCTTATGACATCGAGGTATTCCCGGAGGTCCGCGCGCGCATATATCCCAACACCAATGTCTGCGAGAAGCGCGTCTTCGCCGCGCCGCAGCTTTACGACTGGCCGGAGCGCCATGCTCTGAGCGCGGCACTTGCGGATAGCACGGCAACGCCCTTCATCTTCGTCGACCTTGGCGCCAATGTTGGGGTGTACACATTGTGGATGATTTCCGAGGCACGCAGACTGGGCCGGCCGCTGAAGGCGCTGGCCGTCGAGCCGGATCCTGAAACCTTTGGGCGGCTGACAACGAACCTGGCGCTGTCGGCGGCGGATGAGGCCTCCGCTCTTCAATGCGCCGTCGGCGCACGCGAAATGCGGGGCCAAGTTGTTGGTCATGCTGACAACCGCGGACAACACCGGGTCACGACCGAGCCGATGCAAGAGGAAGCGGAGAGCGTCGCAATATTGCCGTTGCACAGCATTTGCGTTCAGCAAGGGCTGGATCGCATCGACGCCATGAAAGTCGATCTCGAAGGGGTGGACGACGACGTGCTGAGCGCGTTTTTTGTTGCCGCGCCGCAAGGGCTGTGGCCACGCTGGCTGGTCGTTGAAGTCGGAAAGCAATCAGACGCTCCGGTCATTGACCGATGCAGGCAACATGATTATCGGCTGCATGAGCGCACCAAGCTGAACGCGATTTTCTGCAAGCGGGAAACCGACCGAGACACGGGATAAACAAGAGAGTGCCTCTCTATGGACAAGCGTTGCTATTACAAGGTGCTAGGGGTCTCACGCGGCGCCAGCGATGAAGAGTTGAAAAAGGCGTTCCGCCGGCAGGCAAAGACACACCACCCAGATCGTAATCCGGATGACCCGGAAGCTGAGCGCCGCTTCATCGAGATCAACGAAGCCTATGACGTGCTGAGTGATCCGCAGAAGCGCGCAGCTTACGACCGGTTCGGACACGCGGCCTTTGAAGGCGGCGCAGCCGGAGCGCCTCACGGCTTTGGTGCAGATTTCTCCGCGTCCATGTCAGACATTTTTGATGACCTGTTCGGCGAGTTTATGGGAGGCGGCCGCCAAACCCGGCGGCGGCGCGGCCGCGAGCGCGGGGGCGATCTGCGCTACAACATGGAAATCACCCTGGCCGACGCATATTTCGGCAAGCGCGCGGAAATCAGGGTGCCGACCTCGATCGCGTGCGAGAGTTGCTCCGGCACAGGCTCGGAAGGTGGCGCGCAGCCGTCGGCATGTGGCACGTGCGGCGGCATAGGCCGGGTTCGCGCCAGCCAGGGCTTCTTTACGATCGAACGGACCTGCCCGGCCTGCCACGGCGCTGGCGAGGTTGTCGAGAACCCATGCACCGACTGCGGCGGCACCGGCCGGCAAACCCGTGAGCGCACGCTGTCAGTTGAAATCCCCGCTGGCGTTGAAGACGGCACCCGCATCCGGCTCGCTGGCGAGGGCGAAGCCGGCTTGCGCGGCGGGCCATCTGGTGACCTCTACATCTTCTTGTCGATCGAGCCGCATGAGCTGTTTCAGCGCGATGGGGCTGACCTATTTTGTCGCGTTCCAATCCAGATGACCACAGCGGCGCTCGGCGGTCAGATCGAGGTGCCGACCATCAGCGGTGACAGTGCCCAGATTCGCATCCCTGAAGGCACGGCTGCGGGCCATGAGTTCCGCGTCCACGGCAAAGGTATGCCGGTATTGAGGTCAAAGGCGACCGGCGATCTCTACGTCCAGGTGGAGGTCGAAACGCCTAAAAACCTGAGTCGTAAGCAGAAAGAGCTGTTGCGCGAGTTTGAGAAAGCGTCGACGCAAAAGACAAGCCCGGAAGCTACAGGCTTCCTCTCGCGGGTAAAAGCATTCTGGGAGCGCGTCGGCGACACTGGATAATCGCGTGTGGAGGGGCGGAGGGTGAGCGTTCACTATGACGAAAGGCGTGGAGATGTTGCCGCCCAGCGCATCATCGTCGCGCTCGACACAGCGTCCGTGCAGGCGGCTGAGACCTTGGTCCGGCAGTTAAACCCGCCGGTTAACACCTTCAAAATCGGCCTTGAGATGATCTATGCCGGCGGGGTCGATCTGGTACGCACCCTCGCCGCGGCCGGCTGTAATGTTTTCGTTGACGCCAAGCTCCTGGACATCGGCAACACCGTCGAACGCGCGACGGCGCAAATTGCTGCGCTTGGCGCGCGTTATGTCACCGTCCATGCCTCCGACATGAAGACTCTGGCAGCGGCTGTGCGCGGACGCGGGCATAGCAGTTTGCGCCTGCTTGGCGTGACGGTAATGACCAATCTCGACTTCCGCGATCTGGCCGAACAGGGCGTTACCAAGCCGCCCCGCGAGATGGTGATGCACCGCGCCCGGCTCGCGCTGAATGCCGGGCTGGATGGCGTGATCTCCTCGCCCCAAGAAGCCGCGGCACTGCGCGCGGAATTCGGCACGCGGCTTGAAATCGTTACGCCCGGTATCCGCCCGGCCGGCAGCGCGGAGGGGGATCAGACCCGCACCGCAACGCCGTCGCACGCCATCGCCGCCGGCGCGGACAAGCTTGTCATTGGCCGCCCGATCACCGCTGCAGAGGATCCGGCCGCAGCCGCAGCCGCGATCATCGAAGAAGTGCAGCAGGCGCTGCGCCAATAGCTCAGGCGGCGCTACCACGCCGCGCCCGACGCGCCAGCACGTTGAACACCTCCACCAGCGCAGCAAAACCCATCGCGAAGTAGACATAGCCGCGCGGCACATGGAAGCCCAGACCGTCGGCGACCAGCAGCGCCCCGATCAGAATCAGGAAGCTCAGCGCCAGCATCTTGGTGGTCGGGTGCCGTTCAATGAAAGCGGTCGCCGGCTCCGAGGCGACGAACATCACCGCGATGGCGATGGTCACGGCGGCAATCATCACGCCGATATACTCGGTCATCCCGATCGCCGTAATGATCGAGTCGACCGAAAACACCATGTCAATGACCGCAATCTGCGCGATAACCGAATAAAAACCGGCGTAAGCGACGGCGCCACCTTCGCTTTTGTCACCCTCGATTTCGCTGTGGATCTCAAGCGTCGCCTTTGCCAGCAGAAACAGCCCGCCGCCCAGCAGGATGATATCGCGCCAGGAAATTTCATTGCCGAACACGACGAACTCGGGTTCACGCAGCGCGATCAGGTAGGTTAGCCCGAACAGCATGATCACGCGGAAGACAAGCGCCATCCCGAGACCAATGGCGCGCGCCCTCACCTGCTGGTCCTCGGGCAGCCGCGAAGCAAGCACGGAAATGAACACCAGATTATCGATGCCGAGCACGATCTCCATCGCGGTGAGGGTCAAAAAAGCAGCCCAAACGTCCGGGTTACTGAGAATCTCAAGCATTTAATGCCCCTTTCGCCAGGTTGGCGGTGAAAAATTGGCGCGCGGCCGCGTGTCGGTCTATTGCATTTCTCTTACAGCGGCGAGTCCGGCCGACCGGCTCAAGCTCAGTGCGATATAGTAAACGGCCGCGGCCACGAAGATGAATTGTGTGATCAGATCGCCAGGGAAACCGCGCAGCAGGACAGCGATCGCCGTGACAGACCACGCGGCTGTGACGGCGAGCGTCAGCCAACGGTAGGCGCGCACCCGCACGGGGTGGCCCCATTTCAGCGGAACGAAGGTCAGCACGGAAAAAAGCGCAACCCCGGCGAGCACAAGTTCCGGCGCCGGGCGCAGCACAAACGCATAAAGCACGAACAGGTTCCACAGCGCCGGGAAGCCGACGAAGTAGCCGTCCTTGGTCTTGCTCGTCGTGTCGGAGAAGTGAAACAGCGAACTCAGCATGATCGCGCTTGCGGCAAGGCCGGCAAAGCCCGTAGGCACGAGCCCGGCGGTGTAGATCATGAACGCCGGGACGATGACATAGGTGAGGTAGTCGATCACGAGATCAAGGCTCTCGCCGCAGATGCGCGGCAGCGTATTTTTTACGTCGAAACGCCGGGCCAAAGGGCCGTCGAGCCCGTCGACGAAAAGCGCCGCGCCAAGCCACAGGAACGCGGTCTCGTAAGCGCCGCGCGCTGTGGCCGTCAACGCGAAGAAGCCGAAGACCGCGCCGGTTGCTGTCAGGATGTGGACCGCGGCGGCTGGCAATATGCTGCGCTGTTTCATGTGCCCTCCCCGTACAGCGGCCTTTGCAACCTTACCGTCAAGACGGCGCGTCTGGCTCCTTGCGCAGGCGCTGTTCCTCGTACTGAATGAACCAGCCAATCATCTGGCGCCACAGCGCCTCCGCCAATTCCGGCGGCAGACCGCGCTCGCGGGCGCGCGCTTCGACTTTGTCGATAACCTCTTGAATACGCCACGGCACCGTCGCTTCTTCAGGCCGGGACTTGAGCTGCCAGGCACGGTCGACATAACCGAAGCGCTCAGCAATCAGGTCAACAAGCGCGTTATCGATGCGGTCGATCTCCGCGCGCACCTGTTCCATGTCGGTGCAATCATCCGGCTGTCTGGTGTTCATTGCCTCACCTACGCTTTCGCCTTAGCCCACCAGTTGCGCGGCCCAGGAAAAACGCCGGCGGCATCTTCAATGACCTGCCCAGCGCGTAGCATGGTCGCTTCGTCAAACGGGCGCCCAATCACCTGCAAGCCCAGCGGCAATCTGTCTTCGGTGAAACCGGCGGGCACTGACAGACCAGGCAACCCCGCCATGTTGACCGGCACCGTGAAAATATCATTCAGGTACATATCCAGCGGGTTCGCCTGCTTCTCTTTAAGGGCGAATGCCGGGCCGGGCGTCGTTGGCGTGAGCAGCACATCGACGTCTTCGAAGGCATTGTCGAAATCCTGCTTGATGAGCGTACGCACCTTTTGCGCCTTGAGGTAATAGGCGTCGTAATAGCCGGCCGACAGCACATATGTGCCAATCAGCACGCGCCGCTTCACCTCCGCGCCGAACCCTTCCGCGCGCGTGCGCTCATACATATCGATCAGGTCCTTGCCATCGACGCGCAGACCGTAGCGCACGCCGTCATAGCGCGCCAGGTTCGACGAGGCTTCCGCCGGCGCGATGATGTAATAAGCGGGAAGGGCGTAGCGCGTATGCGGCAGGCTCACCTCTTGGACCTCGGCGCCTGCGTCGCGGAACCATGCGATCCCCTGCTCCCACAGCGCCTCGATCTCGGGCGGCATGCCTTCAACGCGGTATTCCTTGGGGATGCCGACCTTCAAGCCCTTGACGGAGCCGCCCAGAGCAGCCTCGAAGTCCGGCACAGCGATATCGGCACTGGTGGAGTCTTTCGGGTCATGCCCCGCCATTTCGCGCAGCAGGATCGCGCTGTCGCGTACGGTGCGCGCGATCGGCCCGGCTTGGTCGAGGGATGAGGCGAAGGCGACAATTCCCCAGCGCGAGCAGCGGCCGTAAGTGGGCTTGACGCCGACGGTGCCGGTCAGCGCCGCCGGTTGGCGGATCGAGCCGCCAGTATCTGTGCCTGTTGCGCCAAGGCAAAGCCGTGCGGCGACCCCGGCAGCAGAGCCGCCCGACGAACCGCCAGGCACCAGCTTCTTGCGTTTGCCTTTCGCGCGCCAGGGATTAACGCATGAGCCGCGCGCGCTGTTCTCGTTGGATGAGCCCATTGCGAACTCGTCCATGTTGAGCTTGCCGAGCATCACCGCTCCCGCGTCCCACAGCTTCTGCGTCACCGTGGATTCGTAGGGCGGCTCAAAGTCACTAAGAATGTTCGAACATGCGGTCGAGCGGACATCGCGCGTACAGAACAGGTCCTTGATCCCGATCGGCAGGCCTTCTAATGGCCGCGCCTCGCCGCGCGCGATGCGGGCGTCCGCGTGCTCGGCTGTCGCCAGTGCCTTTTCCAGCGTAACTTCGATGAACGCGTTCAGCTGTTCGTTCGCTTCGGCGATGCTCTCAAGGTGCGCGCGGGTCAATTCCACCGCGCTGAGCGATTTGGCCTGCAAGGCGTCGCGCGCCTCGGCGAGAGTCAGATCAGTCGCGTTGGTCTTTTTTGATTTGGGCATCTTTACTCCACGACCTTCGGCACCACGAAAAAGCCGTCTTCGGTCATCGGCGCATTACGCAACACATCGTCCTGGCAGCCGCCGGCCGTCACGTCATCTGCGCGCCAGGGCAAGGTCATGTCGCCAATGCGGGTCAGCGGCGCAACATCTTCGGTATCGACCTCGCCGAGCTGATCCACCCAGTCGAGGATGGCGGTCAATTCGCGCTCCAGGCTCGCGGCTTCCTTCTTGCCAATCTTTATGCGCGCCAAACGGGCGATATGGCGCACCGTGGCCTCATCGATCTGCATTGACTGTTTGATCCGGTGTTTGTGAACAGCACCAACGCCTGACTGACGCTTTGCAGTCGTCTTAGCGCCCTGCAAGCGAAAGCGCAACATATGCGCAGGCGGCGAGAGGCGGAACCCCGCGGGGCAGCCGCCCGCGCCTTCTACAGTGCGACGTCGCCGCCGATTTCCGGCACAACCACGTTGTGGCCCGACATCTCGGCCGTGAACTTCGACGGATCAGGGTCGATGATCGGGAAGGTGCCGTAGTGGATCGGCACGATGGTCTTGAAGTCGAAATAGCGCTTGCAGGCCATCGCGGCGGTCTTCGCGCCCATAGTGAAGCGGTCGCCGATTGGCACCAGGCCAACCTTCGGCGCGAAGATTTCGTTGATGAGGGCCATGTCGCCGAAAATCTCGGTATCGCCCATGTGGTAGATGCTTTCGCCCTCCGTGCGGATCACCACGCCGCAGGCCGCGCCGAGATAGACCGGCTTGCCGTCGATCATGGTCGCCGAGGAGTGGTACGCCTTGACGAAGGACACGTCAAAACCATCCTGCGCCAGCGTGCCGCCGGGGTTTGCCGGGTCGATGTTGTCGATCCCTTTCGCGTTCATGTACAGCGCCAGCTCATAAACCGCGATCAGCTTTGCGCCGGTCTTCTTGCAAATGTCGAGCGCATCGCCGGTATGGTCGTCATGGCCGTGGGTCAGCACGACATGCGTACAGCCCTGCGCGGCGGCATCGACGGAGCCGGTGAACTTGTCATTGCCTGACAGGAATGGGTCGATGAGGATGACGTTGGAGCCTGTTTCCAGGCGGAAGGCGGAATGTCCGAGCCAGGTGAGTTTCATGCTGGGCCTCCGTTTGGGTAATTCGCTGGTTGCGCGGCTGTACAGTCGGCGCGCAGTATAAAGCTCTTATGAACGGCCTCAATATGTCAGCCGGCCTGCGACACAGGCCTCCCAAGCGGCCCCGCCGATGTCCAATGCACATGCGATGACCATCGAAGAGTTTCAGGCGGCATTGACGCCCGGGTCGCGGCTGATTGGTCTTGATCTTGGAACCAAAACGATCGGGGTTGCGGTCTCCGACGTCAACCGCAGCGTTGCATCCGCGCTCAAGGTCATCAAGCGCACCAAGTTCCGCGCGGATGCCGCCGGGCTTGCCGAGATCATCGAAAGCTACGGTGTGGGCGGAATCGTGATCGGGCTGCCGCTCAACATGGACGGGTCGGAAGGCGCGCGTGCGCAGTCGGCCCGAGCGTATGCCCGAAACCTGAAGGCGGCGACAGGCTTGCCTATGCTATTGTGGGACGAACGGCTGTCGACCGTCGCGGCCGAGCGCGCGCTCATCGCCGCTGACACGTCACGCAAGCGCCGCGCCGAGACCATCGACAAGGTTGCCGCGGCGTACATCCTTCAGGGCGTGCTCGATCGGCTTCAAAATCTGTGACCTTCCGGAAGCTGCTATGCGCCCGTGGGGTTGGCGCGGTCCGCTTCGCGCGGCATAAAGGCGCGCATGCTCACCACAGTGAACGCCGTCGCGCCGATCTTCATCGTCATCATCACCGGCTATATCCTCAAGCGCATCAAGCTTGTGCCCAGCGAGATGTGGCCGACCGTTGAGCACATCTGCTTCTATTTGCTGTTCCCGTTCCTGATCATCCGCACGCTGGCGCGCGCCGATCTCGGTGAAATCCCCATTGCCGATTTCGCTGTCGTGATTACAGGCGGGGTCATCGGCATGGCGCTGTTGCTGCTTCTGCTCCGCCCGATCGGCGCGCAGCGCTTCGGTATATCCGGGCCGAGTTTCACCAGCTTGTTTCAGGGCGCGACCCGTTTCCACGGGTTCATGGCGCTGGCCATCGTCGGCGCGCTGTATGGCGAGGAGGGCGTGGCGCTGAGCGGTATCGCGATCGGCGTGATGGTTCCGCTCATCAATATGCTCAATGTCGCCATCCTGACGATTTTCGGCGACGCAGAGGCGCGACCCGACTGGCGCACGGTCGTGCTCAAGATCGCGAGCAACCCGCTCATCATCGCTTGTCTTTTCGGGTTCGCCCTGAATGTTACCGGCATCCCCGATTTTGCTTTCGGGGCCATAGACATTATCGGAGACGGCGGGCTCGGGCTGGCCCTTTTGGCGGTTGGCGCCGGCCTGAATGTCGGCCAGGCGTTGGAGACGAAAACGCTCGTTGCGGTGGGGGTTCTGATGCGGCTGATCGGCATGCCGCTGCTGGTGGTGCTGTTGTCATGGGTGGTGGGGTTAGACGGGCTGACCCGCACCATCGCCATCATCACCGGCGCGGTCCCGACCGCCTCGTCGGCCTATGTCATGGCGCGGCAGATGGGCGGTGATGCCGAGCTGATGGCGAATATCACCACGGTCCAGGTGCTGCTTGCCGGGGTCACCTTGCCGTTATTCATCTTTATCGCAGAGGCTATCTAACCTGCTGCCGGGACGGCTGCTGCCAGGATCGCCGCGGCCTCCGCTTCGCTTGGCGCGGCCGCGTAAGTCGAGCGGAAGCCGCCCGCAAAGCGCGATGCGACGAAGGCATCGGCAAGCGCGGCGGGCGCATGCTTGCGCATCTCCACCGCCGCGCCCACGAGGGCGAGCGTTTCGGTCAAGTAGCGGCCATCGGCCTCGGTGGGGGCGCGCAGCATCTGCTTCAATCGGTCCACGGCCGCGATCATATCGGGATCAGACGCCGCGCCCGCGAAGCGCTCCACGACCCGCTCCGCCGACTCCGGGCTGCGCTGCAACACCCGCAATACGTCCAGGCACATCACATTGCCCGAGCCTTCCCAGATGGCATTGACCGGGGCTTCGCGATAGGCGCGCGCGAGAGGCCCTTCCTCGACATAGCCATTGCCGCCCATACACTCCATCGCTTCGTAGAGGAACGGCGGTGCGGCCTTGCAGACCCAATATTTGATGACGGGCGTCATCAGCCGGCGGTAAGCGGCTTCGTCCTCATCTGCATCGGCGCGGTCAAAGCTGCCGGCCAGGCGCATCGCCAGCATCATCGCGGCCTCAGCATCGAGCGTCAACTCGGCCAGCACGCGGGTCATCATCGGCTGGTCGATCAGCTTCTTCTGAAACACGGTGCGTTGGGCGCAGTGCCGCGCAGCCACCTCCAAACCCAGCCGCATGAGCCCGGCCGAGGCAATAGCGCAATCGAGCCGAGTATAGGTTACCATCTCGATGATCGCGGGGACGCCCCGGCCTTCCTCGCCAACTAGCCAGCCATGCGCGCCGACAAATTCGGCCTCCGAGGAAGCGTTGGATCGGTTGCCCAGCTTGTCCTTCAGCCGCTGCAGCCGGATCGCATTCAACGAACCATCGGACAGCACGCGCGGCACCAAAAAGCACGATAGCCCGCCTGGTGCCTGCGCAAGCACGAAGAACGCATCCGACATCGGCGCGGACATGAACCATTTGTGGCCCGTCAAGCGGAATGTGCCGTCGCTCGTCGGCTGGGCGCGTGTCGTGTTGGTGCGCACATCCGTACCGCCCTGCTTCTCGGTCATGCCCATGCCGAACTTGACCGCGCGCTTTTGGGCTATCGGCGCAAGCTCCGGCTGATAGTCGCGCGCGACGATTTTGGGCAGCCACTCTCGCGCCAAGTCCGGGTTGAGCAGCAGCGTGGGGATGCTGGCATGGGTCATGGTGATCGGGCAGCAATGCCCAGCCTCTGCTTGCGCCATCATATAAAAGCCGGCGGCGCGGGCCACCGCCTCGCCCGGTCGACGCGTTCGTCCCTCCGCCAAATGCTCCCAGGAGCGCGCATGCAGTCCGTACTCGGAGGACAGGTTCATGAGCGCATGGTAATGCGGGTGGTACTCAACCGCGTCGACACGACGGCCCTTTTCGTCGAAAACCCGAAGTACGGGCGAATTGTCATTCGCTAATCGAGCCCATCCAAACACTTCCGCGCTGCCGGCGCGCTTCCCAAGGGCCACGAGTTCGTCCGCTGCCCAACCGGCGCCTTCCCGCTCAAGTGCGGCTTGCAGCCCAGGATTGGCCGCAAACAGGTCGACATCAGCGAAAATCGGGCTTTGATTGAAAACCTCGTGCGTGTCTGCAAGCGCACCTGTCTCGCCCATCGTCTCTGGCAACATAGCGGTTCTCCGTCGCAGTGCCGGCGCGCTGTCCACGGAATTCGCCATGGGGCGTTGCATACGCATTGCTCAGACGTACCGATCGGCGTATAACTCACCTTTTAATGGAACACGCGCCGCCTGCTGCTTCGCACAATTTTCCGCACCGCCAGCTTCTGGGGATCGAAGCGCTTTCGGTTCCTCAGATAACCTATCTGCTCGACTTTGCCGAACGCGAATATGCTGGCGATACCGAGGTTACGCGCAAGCGTGACACACTGCGCGGCCGCACTCAAATCAATCTGTTCTTCGAATCCTCCACGCGCACCCAAAGCTCGTTCGAACTGGCTGGCAAGCGGCTGGGCGCGGACGTGATGAATATGTCGGTGCCGACGTCTTCTGTGCAGAAGGGCGAAACGCTCGTTGATACAGCGATTACCCTGAACGCCATGAAGACCGATCTGCTCGTTGTTCGGCACAGCGCAGCGGGTGCGGCGGCGCTGCTGGCGCAGAAGGTGGAATGCGCTGTGATCAACGCCGGTGACGGCGCGCACGAGCACCCCACGCAGGCGCTGCTTGACGCGCTGACCATCCGCCATCACAAGGGCCGAATGGAGGGCCTGAATATTGCCATTTGCGGTGACATCCTGCATTCACGTGTGGCGCGCTCAAATGTAATTTTGTTTAACAAGCTCGGCGCGCGTGTGCGCCTTGTCGCCCCCTCCACGCTGATGCCACCCGCCGCTGAAAAGCTCGGCGCGGAACTCTTCACGCGCATGGAGGACGGGCTAAAGGACTGCGACATCGTCATGATGTTACGGTTGCAGCGCGAGCGGATGCACCAGTCCTTCGTGCCTTCAAGGCGGGAATATTTCCATTTCTTCGGCCTCGATCACGCGAAACTCGCTTATGCCAAGCCCGATGCTCTGGTCATGCATCCCGGACCGATGAACCGGGGCATCGAGATCGACTCCGGCGTGGCCGACGACACCCGCAGCGTGATTCAGGAGCAGGTCGAGATGGGCGTCGCCGTGCGTATGGCGGTGCTCCAGGCGCTCGCTCAGAATCTTCCTCATCGCTAGAAGACCGCCCATGACCGCGCATGTGCCACTCACCCGCCGCGAACCACCCCAGCCTCTCGCGCTGATCAATGCGCGGTTGCTCTGTCCGGCTACGGGCCGCGACGAACTGGGGGGCATTGCCATGGAGAACGGCGTGATCACTGACCTTGGTGCACATCTTGCCAGGGCGGGGCCTGCTGGCGTCGAAGCGATCGATTGCGCCGGTAAGCTGCTCTGCCCGGGTTTGATCGACATGCGCGTTTTCGCGGGTGAGCCGGGGCTTGAGCACCGCGAATCCCTGGAGACGGCAAGCTTGGCAGCCGCGGCGGGCGGCGTGACAACGATCATCTGCATGCCGAACACCCAGCCGGTGATCGACGGTGTGGCGCTCGTCGACTTCATCGAACGGCGCGCGCGCGACATCGCCATCGTCAACATCCACCCGATGGCCGCGGCCACGAAGGGGCTTGCCGGCGAGATCATCAGCGAGATCGGTCTATTGAAAAGCGCCGGCGCCGTCGCGTTCACCGATGGCCGCACCAGCGTTGCCAGCGCCCAGCTGATGCGCCTGTTACTGTCCTACGCGCGGGACTTCGATGCGCTGATTGTCCAGTTCCCCGAGGAGAGCACGCTGGCGCAGGGCGGCGTCATGAATGAGGGGGAGGTGTCATGCCGCCTTGGCCTGCCGGGAATTCCCGAAGCAGCAGAGACCATCGTGCTGGCCCGCGACGTGCGGCTCGTCGCGCTTACAAAGGCGCATTACCACGCTTCCACCGTATCGTGTAGCGCATCGTTGGACATCTTGCGGCGCGCGAAGGATGACGGATTGAGCGTCTCTTGCGGCGTGTCGATCAACCACCTTGCGCTCAACGAAAACGACGTCGGCGCCTACCGCACCTACTTCAAACTGCGCCCGCCCCTGCGCACGGAAGACCAACGCGAGGCAATGGTCCGGGCCGTGCGCGATGGCGATATCGACGTCATTGTCTCCAGCCACGATCCGCAGGATTTCGACGCCAAGCGCCGGCCATTCGAAGAAGCCGCGGATGGTGCAATCGGGCTGGAGACCTTGCTCTCTGCGGCGCTGCGGCTTTATCACAATGGCGAAGTGCCGTTGCACAGGTTGCTGAATGCGCTGTCGTCACGCCCAGCAGAGTTGCTAGGTTTGCCTGGCGGGCGGCTCGTCCCGGATGCGCCTGCCGATCTCATTCTTGTGGACCTTGACGCGCCGTGGGTGGTGGAGGAACGCGCACTTCGCTCCAAGTCGAAAAACACGCCGTTCGAAAACCAGATGTTTGAGGGCCGCGTGATAATGACGCTTGTTGCCGGGCGCATTGTCTATCGCTACGGTGACGCCGTTCACGGCTAACCTGGTCTGACGGGGCCAAGCGATGTTCAGTTACACCGCCTGGAGTGTATCCGCGCCCTATTTTCTGGCCGCGCTGGCCTTTGGCTATCTGCTGGGGTCAATCCCGTTCGGCTATATCTTTGCGCGGCTGGCTGGCCTCGGCGACATCCGATCCATTGGCTCCGGCAATATCGGCGCGACCAATGTCCTGCGCACCGGACGCAAGGCGTTAGCTGCGGCGACATTGCTCGCCGACGCGGTGAAAGGTGTGCTGGCCGTCATGGTCGCGGCGCGCTGGGGGCAGGACACCGCCGCCCTTGCCGGGCTGGGCGCGTTTCTTGGGCATCTGTTTCCAGTTTGGCTTGGCTTTCGCGGCGGCAAGGGCGTGGCGACCTTTCTTGGCGTGATTACCGCGACTGTCTGGCAGGTCGGGATCGTGTTCGCGCTTGTCTGGCTGACAGTGGCGGCCATAACGCGCTATTCCTCTCTTTCCGCGTTGACCGGGGCGGTCGTAACGCCGCTTGCGGCGATCGCCTTCGATCGCTGGCTCGCCGCTGGGCTCTTCACCCTGCTTGCGGCGCTGATCGTCATCAAGCATGGCGGCAATATCACACGGCTGGTGCGCGGCGAGGAGTCGAGGATCAAGCTGTGAGAGCAGAGCCAGCTAGCGCAGGGGCGGACCACCGCCGTCTCACTGATGATGAGCGCCTTGACTGGCTACGGCTGATCCGCAGCGAAAACGTTGGACCGGTCACCTTCTTCGACCTGTTAGCGCAGTATGAGACCGCGGCGGCGGCGCTGGACGCGCTGCCTGAGCTGGCCGAGCGCGGCGGACGGCGGAAGCCGCTGCGGATCTGCTCGCGGCGCGACGCCGAGCGGGAAATCGCGACAGCGCGAAAACGCAGTCACGCCACATTGATTGCAGTGGGGGAACCGGAGTATCCGGCGCGGCTTGCTGCCATCCCGACGCCCCCGCCTTTGATCTATCTAGCTGGCGACCTGGCGCTCGCGCAAAAGCCGATCGTTTCAATTGTCGGCTCGCGCAACGCATCGGCCGCTGGGCGCAAACTCACACTGGAGATTGCGCGTAGGCTCAGCGCCGCGGGCATCGCGGTCGCATCCGGCCTCGCCCGTGGAATTGACACGAGCGCGCATCAGGGGGCGCTTGACGGCGGCACCGTGGCGGTTCTCGCAGGCGGCATTGACATCCGCTATCCCCCTGAAAACGAACCGCTCTACGATTCAATCGCCGCCTTCGGTTTGCTGATCGCCGAATGTGCGCCGGGCTTCAAGCCGCGCGGCGTCGACTTCCCGCGGCGCAACCGCATTATCTCAGGTATCTCGTCCGGCGTGCTGATTGTCGAGGCGACCATTCGCTCCGGTTCGATGGTGACGGCACGGCACGCGGGCGAACAGGGCAGGGATGTCATGGCGGTGCCCGGCCACCCGCTCGACCCGCGTGCGGAAGGGCCGAACGCCCTGCTTAAAGATGGCGCGGCACTGATCCGGAAAGCCGAAGACGTGCTGGAAGCGCTTGCCGGCGTCGAGATGTCCGCGGAGGCGCCGCGCCGGCCCTCTGGATTTGCTGAGCCAGAGACACCGTTTGATGTGGGCGATCGTGCCCGCAATCTGGTGATCGAGGCGCTCAGCCCCGTACCGGTTGAGATCGATGAGCTTGTCAGACAGACCGGATTATCTGCGCGGGCGGTCGCCGTCGCACTCATGGAGCTGGAATTGGCGGGCCGGATTGTGCGTGAAGGCCGGCACCGCGTCGCCCTTGCTGATTAAGATTGAGGCAAATACCGGTAATGGCCGGTCAACCGATACTTGAACAACGCATCGTCCAGTTTCGGTCCGAACCCCTCATTGTGGACCACAAGCGGGCGCTCGCCATCCCATGAGCGTCGCCCAGTAACAATCACGATATGCGTGACGCCATCGGGCCGGATAGAGGTAACGAGATCGCCGGGTTCATAGTTGTCTGGATCCTGCGTAACCGGAAGGCGCTGGCCGTAGCGCGCCAAGAACTTACGAAGCTCACGAACCCGGCGATGCTTGATGTTCGGGTCGCCGCCGAGCGCACGGTGCACGCGGCTTTGCAGATCGACGCCCACGTCGCGATAGGCGCGCACCACCACATCCGTACAGACCCCGCGATTCGGCGCAACGTCGCCCCACTCGTTGGGGATGTCTCGATATGCGGGATCGTAAATGACAACGCTACGCGTCCGCTCAACGGCGGCCGCCACCAGGCGGTCGGCGAAATCGCCCGTGTAGGCCGCAACGATCCGCTCTGGCGGAACCGCGACGAGCAAAACGATAATGCCGACCAGGGGAATGAGATAGCGCCAGCGCATGTTGTGAGACCCTCGCTACTCCTGAAGGTTGACGGTGCCAAGGACCCAGCGCCAGGGATAGACATCGACCTGGGCAAACAGTCCGGCCTTGGCGTAAGGGTCCGCTTCCAGCATGGACCGCGCTTCGTTAAGCGAACTCGCTTCCACGATCAGGAGGCTGCCTACCGGGGTGCTGCCATCGTCACTGAGCAGCGGACCGGCAGAGACGATCACGCCGGCGTGGGCACGCAGATGCTCTAGATGGGTTTCACGGGTCTGTTGGCGGAGTTCTGCCGAATTAGGCTTGTCGGTACAAATACACGCATAAAGCATGACGTATCCTGCCGGCGTTCTGTGATGTTGCGCGCGCGCATCAGGGTGAACGGACATCCGAGGCCCGGGCGGCAACGGCCTTATGTTTCGTCTGAGCTAGGAGTAATGGTTAATGCGATCAGAACCAAGGTCGGCGTTGAGTGCGTGAGGCAATTTTTTGTGATGGCGGGCGCGACATGAGCGTCGAGCAGACACTAGCGCGTTGGGGCGAAGGCAGGGAAAGCTGGAATGCCTGGGCCGAGGCGCTGTTGGAGCGCAAGGCCAAGCTGATCGCATCGGGCGAGTGGGCCGCCAATCCATTCGGCGAAGGGGAGAACGTGGCCACCCGCGAATGGCTTGAGGCTGCGCGCGCTGACTTCTTCGATCAGGTCTTTCCAGAGAATGTGCATCTGGCCGGGTACATCTTTCCCGGCCCCGTCAACTTCGCCAACTGCGCGTTCTCTGGCGGCGCCACCTTTGATGATGCGCGCTTTGAAGGCGCCGCGGTGTTCGCCAAAGCCCGTTTCGAGGCGGCCGTCAGCTTTAAGCGGGCGATCTTTACCGGAATAGCCGATTTCGATGAGACCACGTTCACATCGGACGCCGACTTTGAGCATGCGCATTTTGCCCTGGAAGGCGATGGTCCGCTGGTCATCGCCGCACGGTTCAGCCGCTGCAACTTCGCCGGGCGGGCGGATTTCCGGGAAGCGGCGTTTTCCGGCAATGCCAAGTTCGTGCGCACCCGCTTTAGCGGGGGAATGCGGTTCGACGCGGCCAAGTTTCACGGCGCCAGCGATTTCGCCTGCGTGAATGCGGACGGCATAGCCGCCTTCGCACAGTCTCAGTTCGCCGCTGCGGTAAGCTTTGCCGATGCTGACTTGTCCAATGACGCGCGCTTCACAGGGACCCGGTTTGACGGTGAGACCTCTTTTGAGCGCACAAAGTTTGGTGAGGGCGCGCTGTTCCGCGGCGCAGTTTTTGCGGCCCAGGCGTCATTTGCTGAGGCAAGGTTTGAGGGCAGCGCCGGGTTCGGCGCCTGCAGCTTCTCCGCGCCGGCCAGCTTTGCCGCAACACGCTTTAAGAGCGACGCCGACTTCGCGGCCGGCCGGTTTGCGCTCGCGTCGTTCCAGCGCGCGCGGTTTCGAGGCCCGGTAAACTTTGACAGAGCCGCCTTTTCCGGTGCGGCGAATTTTTCCGGATTGCGAACCGACAGCGCGCTCAACCTCGCGGAGGCCAGCTTCTCGTCCGCGCCCGATTTCCTCAACAGCCAGATCAGCCAACCGCCACGGCTGGACAACATGCGCATACACGCGCCGATGCGCCGCTTCCGCCGTTGGGGGGAGGCTCAGCGCGACCCGCGACCATGGCTCTTCCGGCTGATGAAGGTGGCGCGCGATGGGCAGGAGGCCGCGCGATTCCGCCAGCTTCGCCATCTGGCGCGGGCCGGGTTGGACCATGAGCGTGAAGGCGCATTCTACGCCGAAGAGTTGCGCGCCGCCCGCTTTTGGCGTCAGAGGCCTCTCGGCCGCGGCACGGGCCGTTTCTGGCTAGGCTGGGTCTATGGCGGTCTGGCGAATTTCGGGCGCTCGGTGCTGCGCCCGCTGGTGCTATGGGTCGTGACAACCGTTTTGTTCGCGCTGGTTTATCTGGGCATGCGCGAGACGCCAGCACCCGTGACAGAACAAGCGCGTTTCCCGGCATGGCCCGGCTCGCCCTCGTTTCAGACGGTTCTTGATTGGCTCGCGGGGGCGGGTGAATGGGCGTTTCAAATGATCGCGAATCTTTATGCTTCGGGCGGCTGCTTGGCCGGAGCGGGAAGCGCATCAGCCGAAGCGCTGTATCTATCCTTGAAGAACAGCTTGTTTTTCTTGCCTTGGGAAAGTCCGCTGACGGCGGAGCGCGTGTATGGCTGCCTCTACGGCATGGATGGTGGCGCGCCCGTTGTGCCGCTGGCTGCATCCGTCGCAGGACTCGCGCAGAATGTCATCGGGTTGGTGTTGCTTTTGCTCACCGTGCTGGCATTGCATAACGCGCTCAAGCGCGGCTAGATCGCATCTCGCGCGCCCACGTCATCAGCGTTCCGTGATCGGCCGTGAAGTCACTGGCGATCCAACGCTGCTCAAGGGCGCGCAGCATGTCGCCCACTTCCGGCCCGGGCTGCATCCCGATCGAGAGCAAGTCTGCTCCTTTTAACGGAAACGCAGGCGCTTGCCAGTGGTCGGGCAGGGCGAACAACGCCTGAAATTGCGGATCATCCAAGCCAGCGCCAGACACGCTCCAGGCCAGCAGCACCGCGCCGCGATAGACTTTCGGCCCGAGCCGGTACAGCTCCGCCTTCGCATCGAGCAGCGCCATGCCCGCCTCCACACGCCGCGCGGCGCGCGGCAACGCGACCAACTCATCGCGCTCAGCGTTTGACAGGCGCAGACCGCGCGCCAGCCGCTCCGCCTCCTCCTCGACACGCGCGGCGAGGACTGCTAGCCGCACCATCGGGTCGGCCTTGAATAGGCGCGCCCGCTGGATGGCCTGCACTTGAGAAAAGTCCGTGAGCCGTGGCGCGCCGCCCAACAGTCGCACGAGCACGCCCGTCTCCATCATCGCTTGCAGCGATCGCGCCGCGCCGCGCGCCGCCAGCAGCCGCACCAGCTCTGTATGCACGCGCTCGCCGGATAATCGCTCCAGCCCCTCGCTCTCCTGCTCGATCGCCGCAAGCGCCTCGGCGTCCATGGACTCGCGCGGCGTATCAGCGGCGCCGTATTCGGCCTCGAACCGGAAAAAGCGCAGAATGCGTAAGTAATCCTCGCGGATGCGCGCATGCGGATCGCCGATGAAGCGAACGCGCCGCGCCTTGAGGTCGGCATACCCCCCAAGCGGGTCGTAGACGGTTCCGTCAGGTCCGGCATAAAGCGCGTTCATCGTGAAATCGCGCCGGCGCGCATCGCTTGCCCAATCGCGCGTGAAGGTCACGCGGGCATGGCGGCCATAGGTCTCGACATCCTGTCGCAGCGTTGTGACCTCGATCGGCTCGTGTTCGGGAACCAGTGTGACGGTGCCGTGTTCAGAGCCGGTATCGACCGCTTTTACGCCCGCCTCCTCAGCGAGACGCATCACCTCTTCGGGCGTGGCCGTCGTCGCCACGTCCACGTCGGTCACAGGAATGCCCATGAGCGCATTACGCACGGCTCCGCCTACCGCGCGCGCCTCGTGTCCGTCGCGGTTGAGCAGCTTCAAAACCGCGCAGGTCGAGTCACGGTGCAGCCACTCGGTGCCGGCGAGCAGCCGGGGCCAGATGTGATCATCGGGGCGCGCCGCCTCAGTCATGGGACTCCGGCTCCTGCCTGAAAGCTCCGCCCCCTACTCCAGCCGGCCCGGCTTCAAAACACCGTTTTCGACCTTCGGCGGAATATACCGTTGGCCGGGCTGGCCACTCTCGAATTGGATGAAATAAGCAATCGCGCCCATCATCAACATCAGTCCGATCCCGAAAAGGATAATCAACGGCGCGAAATTGATTGGTTCGTTTCTGCCGCGCCCGCCTCGAACCAAATAAACATACGCGAAATAGATGATGAACGGGAGCAGAAGCAGAAACAGATTAATCAGAATGACACGGATCATTCGCTGTAGAGCCTTTCGTACATGCGCCGCAGAATGCCGGCGGTTGCGCCCCAGATGTAGTGTTTTTTATACGGCATCGCGTAAAAACGCCGAGGTTGTCCCCGCCAGATCACTTCGCGGATCTGGTGGTTGGCCGGCGTCATCACGAACGCCAGCGGCACCTGAAGGATATCCGCGACTTCATTCGCGTCTGGCACAAGGGTGAAGCCAGATCGCACAATACCGATAAATGGCGCGATGTCGAAGCCAGTGGCGGTTCGGTAGTCGTCCAGCCGGCCGATGACATCAACGTAGCTGGGATGAAGGCCGATTTCCTCCTGCGCCTCGCGCAGAGCGGCGTTGACGGGCGCGCGATCCGCCGGGCAAATCTTTCCGCCAGGAAAGGCGATCTGGCCAGCGTGATTTGCGAGATGATCGGCGCGCCGCGTCATCAAGACCCAGATGCCGCTCTGTCGAATTGTTAGGGGAACGAGCACTGCGGACGGGCGGCGCACCGGGCCATGATGGCCAGCAGCAGGCCACTCCGGGTTGAGTTCATGATCTCCAGCGGTTTCAAGCGGACCCGGTGGGTGCGATATTTCGCCGCCGAGGCGTTGGTGAACGCGGCGGCGCAACTGCTCCTCAGTGAATAGCGTGTCGCGCGTGCCAGCAGCCACGTCTCACCCTCATACCCCAAGTGTGCTGGCAGCCGGCGGGAATTAGGCTTGTTGAGCCATCTGGGTCGCGCAGATCGGGAAAAATACGCCGGCGCTCCAGAGCCCGAGATGCGGCAGGCCGCCATAGGTTTCCTCGCTCGCCAGCGCCGCCAGTTCGAAGGCGACCGACCGCGAGCACCGCGCTTCGAGTCCGTCCCGTAATAAGACATAGGGAATGAGGCCGCCCGTTTCAGCGTCGCGCTCGAATCGCACCGGGTTGTCGGGCCCGATGGCGACCTCTTCGTCGAGGTTGGTGCGAAGCCTTAATTGCTGCTCCGGCCCATCACCGTCGCTGGCCAACTGCACACCGATAAAAGGGGCGTCCTCGACCTCGACCTGCACCTGGTCGCACGGAGCCGCGAGGGAATATTGCCGATAGCCGTTGCGCCGCAGCGCCTTGGCGTAGAGTTTGAGCACCCGCCGCCGCGTTATCGGGCCGGTGCGAGCGTGCCACTTGCCATCCTTGTCGATCCGGATCGCGGCGTCGGTTGCGGTGTCCACCGGCAGCGCGACGACAACGGGCTGGCGCGGCTTGCGAAGCTGCGGGCGCGTGCGACCGGTGCGCTTGACCCGCGCCGCTCTCTTGAACGATGCCCGATTCGCCATGATCGCTGCCCTCTCATGCGAACTTGCGAAACACCCGACCGCATTTTATGTGTCGGAGATCGAGATGACGTTGTGATACGATCAGACACAACGCAAGAAATTGATCGCGGCCGTCAACAAGGTTTTAAAGTCCAAACATGGTGGATATACGACACACTGAAGATCGCATCATCCAGCAAATCGAAGAGGCCGCTGTCAAGATACATCGGGCCCGTGAAGAAACGGAATCGGTAATTTTTGGCCAGCAGCGCGTCATTGAACAGTCGCTGATCACCCTTCTTTCGGGCGGTCACGCATTGTTGATCGGCGTCCCCGGCCTGGCCAAGACCAGCCTGGTCGACACGCTCGGCACGGTGCTTGGGATGGATGCAAAGCGCATTCAGTTCACGCCTGACCTGATGCCGTCAGATATCGTCGGCTCGGAAGTCCTGGAAGAAAGCGAAACGGGCGCGCGGGCTTTCCGCTTCATCAAGGGGCCGGTATTCGCGCAGCTGTTGATGGCTGACGAGGTTAACCGCGCGAGCCCAAAGACGCAGTCGGCCTTGTTGCAGGCCATGCAGGAGCATCACGTAACAGTTGCCGGTGAAAGCCATGAGCTGCCCAGCCCGTTTCATGTGCTCGCCACGCAGAACCCGCTAGAGCAGGAGGGCACCTATCCCCTGCCCGAAGCCCAACTCGACCGATTCCTGCTGGAGATCAACGTCAATTATCCGGACCGCACGGCAGAACGGCAAATGCTGCTGGCAACAACCGGGGCGGAGCGGCGCAAGCCCAGCCAAGTGCTGACGCCGGACGCGTTGATGGAAATTCAGACGCTTGTGCGCGAGATGCCGGTCGGCGAAAAGGTCGTCGATGCGGTGCTGCGCGTGGTGCGTGCAGCACGGCCCGGGACGGATGAAGCGCTGCCACGCGTGGACGATCTGGTCGTGTGGGGGCCGGGGCCACGGGCAACTCAGGCGATGATGCTGACGATCCGGGCGCGAGCGCTGCTCGACGGGCGTCTGTCACCATCAATTGATGACGTCGCGGAACTTGCCGCGCCTGTATTGCGCCACCGTATGGCGCTTTCCTTCTCCGCGCGTGCGGAGGATGTGTCGATCGACGACGTGATCGGCGATCTGACCAACTTGTTGAATTGAACGGGAATCCAAGACAAGCGATGCCGCAGCACGTTTCTGCGCCCGCGCCGCAAGACCTGGAAAACACGGCACACGCGCTGGCAACCCGCTTGCCCGCCTTGCTGATTGAAGCGAACAGGGCGGCGCACACCGTGGCGCATGGTATTCACGGCCGTCGGCGCGCCGGTCCGGGCGAGACCTTCTGGCAGTTCCGGCACTACGAATCGACCGACACCGCAACCAGTATCGATTGGCGGCGCTCGGCTGGCTCGGATCACCTCTTTGTGCGCGAGCGCGAATGGGAGGCCGCGCACACCGTCTGGTTGTGGCTGGACCTGTCGCAGTCAATGAGCTTTCGCTCGCATCTCGCGGCACAGACCAAGGCCGAGCGTGCCATCATCCTCGGGTTCGCAATGGCGGAACTGATGATCCAAGGCGGCGAGCGCGTTGGCCTTCTTGGCCTCACGCCCCCGACAACGAGCCGGCGTAGCGTTCATCGCATGGCCGTGGCGTTGACGAAGCAGCTGCAAAGCGGCCGCGCAATGCCTAGCCTCCCCCCCTCAGCCCGGATTAGCCGCTACGCCAACTGCCTGGTGTTCAGCGATCTGCTCGATCCGATGGGCGACATTCAGTCGAGTCTCCAGCGGATTGCCGATCAAAATGCTGCCGGCCATTTGGTGCAGGTGCTCGACCCGGCGGAGGAAACATTACCCTATGACGGCCGCGTTGAATTTGTGGCCAGCGAGACGGGTGAGCGCATCACGGCCGAACGTGCAGGCGAACTGCGCGCTCAATATCAGAACCGCTTGCTCGCCCATCGCGCGGAAATCGAGAGTTTCGCCCGCAAACTGCAGTGGCCTTTTCTGTGCCATCATACAGATCGCCCAGCCGAGGAAACCTTGCTGGCACTGCACACGCGGATGGCCGGGTTGGATAAGCATTACCGGGCCAAACCGTCCCGCCCCGGCGGAGGGCGGGCAAACGCGGCTGACCGCGAAAGCGGAGGGCACTAGGCGATGGGTTTGGGTGCGCTAACATTTCTCAATCCTTGGCTGCTGCTGGGCCTTGCTGCTGTCCCGCTCATCTGGTGGCTCCTGCGGTTCACCCCACCAATGCCGAAACGCGTCATGTTTCCGGCAACCCGTCTGCTCGCAGGCCTCCAATCGCGAGAGCGCACCCCGGCGCGCAGCCCCTGGTGGCTGACCGCGTTGCGCATTCTCCTCGTTGCGCTCGCCGTGTTGGCGCTATCGGGTCCGCTACTGAACCCGCCGGGCGCGCAAACCGCAGGAGGTGCGCCGCTCTTGCTGGTCGTCGATAATGGCTGGAGCGCCGCGAGCCGCTGGGACGCGCGCCAGGCCGCCATGAACAATGTTCTCGATGGCGCACAGCGGAATGGCCAAACGGTGGTTCTGGCGCCGACTGCGAACCGCGGGCAAAGCTGGTCGGCAACGCCCGCGACGCCCGCCGAGATTCGCGAACGTGCGGCGAGTCTGGAGCCTGTGCCCTATGCGCCGGACCAGGCGCTGTTGGCGCGCCAACTCAGCGAGCGGCTTCCGCCGGAGCAAACATTCGACGTGGTGTGGCTCAGCGACGGCATCGCGCACCCCGGTTCCGAGGCGCTCGCCGCGCGTCTCCAGCAGACGGCGGGAGACAATAGTCTGTCGGTCATCAGGGATCCTGAAGGTCAGACCCCGTTGGCGCTCTACAGCGCCACTACTGACGACCGCAGCTTGCGCGCCCACCTTCTGCGGCCCGGCGGCGAGTCCCTATCCGGTCAGGTGTTTGCGCTATCATCGCGCGGCGATCGCCTTGCCGAGGCCAATTTCAGCTTTGACGCTGGCGCGCGATCTACGGAAACCACCTTTGAGCTACCGCTAGAGCTTCGCAACGACGTGACGCAACTGCGCATCGCCGGGGAGAACTCAGCGGGCGCGGTACATCTGATCGACGACCGGTCACGCTGGCGGCGAGTCGGGATTATCACCGGCGAAGCCCGCGGGCAGGCGCAGCCATTGCTGTCGCAGGCATATTATGTCGAGAAGGCGCTGAAACCGTATGCGGAGGTCATATCGGTCTCAGAGCGCAATATCGCGTCCGCGGTGGAGGATGTTCTCAGTCGCTCGCCCTCCGTGCTGATCCTGTCGGATGTCGGACAGCTTATCGGTCAGTCAGCCGCGCAGATCGCAAACTGGGTCGAAGACGGCGGGCTGCTCATCCGCTTTGCCGGCCCACGCCTGGAGCGCGCTGAGGATCAGCTGCTGCCCGTCCCGCTGCGTCGCGGCGGTCGCGTTCTGGGCGGCGCACTGTCGTGGAGCCAACCGCAGAAGCTGGCGCCCTTCCCGCAGGATGGCCCGTTTGCCGGGATGGATGTGCCAGAGGACGTAACGGTGAAACGCCAGGTTCTCGCGGACCCGGCAGGCGGGCTCGGCAATGCTGAGGTCTGGGTGCGGCTCGAAGATGGGACGCCGCTCGTTACCGCGCGCCCACAGGGAGACGGGCGTCTCGTGATGTTTCACGTGACGGCGAAATCCGACTGGTCAAACCTGCCGCTGTCCGGTGCCTTCGTGGAGATGCTGCGTCGCACCGTGGCCATGGCCGATACCGCCGGCCCGACTCAGGATACCGAGGCCAGCAGCGGTGATGCGTCAGCGCGTGAGAGCGGTTATTTGATGCCGCGGCGGGTTATGGACGGCTTTGGCGTTCTGGGCCCGCCAGCGCAGAATGCGGAACCGCTGCCGGTGGCGGAGACCGATTCGGCGCAGCCGGGGCCGAGACGCCCGCCAGGGCTTTATGGCCCGCCTGGTAGTGCGTTCGCGCTGAACATTATCCGCGATGGAACGGAGCTTGCCCCGTTGGAACCGATCTCGGGAGCTCAAATGAAGGTCTATGACAAGGGCGAAACGGTCGATCTTGCGCCATGGCTGTTCATGGCTGCGGTGGCAGTGTTCATTATCGAAAGTCTTGCCATGCTTTTCATGAGCCTGCGCAGCGGCGGACGTCTCGCCGGAAGGACTGCAGCGATCGGTCTGGCGCTCACCGTGTCAGGCGGGCTTGCCGGCGATGTGCACGCGCAGGATGGCGCGCAGCGCCCCGACGCGCTGGCGCTGAAAGCGTCACTGGAGACACGGCTGGCTTACGTTCGCACAGGTCGCGATGAGATTGACAGTGTCAGCCGTGCCGGGCTTCGGGGCCTCTCGCAGGTGTTAGCGGCGCGTACCGCCGTTGAACCCGCCGCCCCGATCGGGCTGGACATCGCGCGCGACGAGCTGGTGTTCTTTCCGCTGATTTACTGGCCCGTGCCACGCGAGCCGCGCCCGCTTGCCGACGAGACGCTGGCCCGCGTGGATGCCTATATGAAGCAGGGCGGGATGATCCTGTTTGACACGCGCGATCAGAACCAGCGAACATTCGATGAGATGGGGCTGGGCGTGACGCCAGGACAAACCGGGCTCTCAGCGCTGATTGGCCAGCTTGACCTGCCCCGCCTGGAGCCGGCGCCGCAGGAGCATGTGCTCACCAAGTCGTTTTATCTGCTCGACAGTTTCCCCGGCCGCTGGGATGGCGGACCGTTGTGGGTCGAAGCACGCTCGGGAGCGAACGAACCGGGCCGCGCCGTCAGAGCCGATGGCGTAAGCTCCATCATCATCACGTCTAACGACTTCGCAGGCGCCTGGGCGCGCGATGACACTGGGCAACCCTTGCTGCCCGTGGTGCCAGGCGGGGAAGTTCAGCGCGAAATGGCCTATCGCACCGGCGTCAACATCGTCATGTACGCGCTAACCGGGAACTATAAAGCCGACCAAGTGCATCTCCCGGCGCTATTGGAACGACTGGGCCAATAGCGCTCCTCAAGGAAACGGCATGAGCTGGAGTATCGAATTCTCGCCTTTTCTGCCGGACAGTGTCCTGATCGCTGCCGCCGCGTTGGTGGCGCTCGCGGTGCTTGGCCACCTGATCCGCCGTCAGCGCGGCGCGCTGCTGCGCTTGCTCGCGGGGGCCTTCTTGCTGCTGGCTCTGGCAAACCCGGTGCTGAAACAGGAAGAGCGTGAGCCGTTGCGCAATATCGCGGTTGTTGTCGTCGACGAGAGCAGCAGCCAGAAAATCGCCGACCGGCCGGACCGCACGGAGGCAATCCGGCAAGAGCTCTCGCAGCAGCTTGAGACTATCCCGAATCTGGATGTCCGGTTGGTGCGCGCCGGGCCTGCCGGCGATGCGGAACGCGAGGAAACCCGGCTGTTCGAAGCTCTGAATCGCGGTATGGCGGATGTGCCTGCCGAGCGCCTGGCCGGGGTCTTCATGCTCACTGATGGGCAGATCCACGATGTGCCGCGCGCGCCGGGACAGGTGAATTTCGGGGCGCCGCTTCACGCGCTTCTCACGGGCGAGGAGGGCGAATTTGACCGGCACATCAAGATCGAAAACGCCCCACGCTTCGGGCTCGTAGACAGCACCCAGACGGCGGAGATTAGAGTCGTTCAGACCGGCGACGAACAGGGTCCCCAGACGGCTGCGCTGACGGTTCGCCGCGAGGGCGAAGCGCCGGAGACGCTGCGCGTTGGCGTTGGTGAAACCGTCAGGCTGCCGTTTCGTTTCACGCGCGCCGGGCCGACCTATATGGAGGTTGCGCTGGAGGCGGTCGATGGCGAGCTGACCACCGCGAACAACCGCATTGTAATGAAGGCCGAAGGCGTGCGTGAAAACCTGCGCGTGCTGCTGGTGAGCGGCGAACCGCATGCTGGCGAGCGCACCTGGCGCAATCTGTTGCGGTCCGACGCCTCTGTGGATCTGGTGCATTTTACGATCCTGCGCCCGCCGGAGAAGCAGGACGGCACGCCAATCAACCAGCTGTCGCTGATCGCTTTCCCCACACGAGAGCTATTTTCGGAAAAGCTCGACGAATTCGACCTCATCATCTTTGACCGCTATCAGCGCCGGGGCGTGCTGCCGCTGATCTACCTGGATAACGTGTCGCAATATGTGCGCGATGGCGGCGCAGTCTTGATCGCGGCCGGTCCGGATTTCGCCTCGCCGCTGAGCCTCTATCGAACCCCGTTATCGCGCATCGTGCCCGCTCGGCCGACCGGCCGGGTGATTGAACAAGGTTTCAAGCCACAGGTGTCGGTCAAGGGCCAGCGGCATCCCGTCACCGCCGAATTGCCCGGCGCCAATGGCGAGAGCACGCCGGAATGGGGCCGCTGGTTCCGAACCATCGACGTCCAGACGAATGCGGGCGATGTACTCATGACCGGTCCCAATGAGACGCCGTTACTGGTTCTGGCGCGCCAGGGCGAGGGCCGCGTCGGGATGTTTCTGTCCGACCATGCGTGGCTGTGGGCGCGCGGATATGAAGGCGGCGGTCCCTACGCCGATATTCTCCGGCGCATCTCGCATTGGCTTATGAAAGAGCCGGATCTTGAGGAAGAATCTCTCAACGCCTCCGCCGGTCGCCAGATGATCACAGTCACGCGCCGCTCGATGTCCGATAGTATCGCCCCCGTGAGCGTCAACGGGCCGGACGGCGAAACACGTTCGGTGGCGCTGGAGCAGGTGGAAGACGGGCGCTGGCGTGCACAGGTCGCAGCGGAAACGCCCGGGCTTTATCGGGTCACTTCCGGCGAGCTGGCTGCAGTTGCCCATGTTGGTGCGGTCAACTCGCGCGAATTGACCGAGGTGACAGCGAGCCGCGAGCCACTGGGACCTGTGCTCGAAGAGACCGGCGGCGGGGCATTCTGGCTGGGTGCGGGCGATGCGCCGGCGATGCCGCGGCTCAGCATGCTCAGCCAGAGCCGCAAGATGCATGGCGACGACTGGGCCGGCTTGCGCGACCGCCAAGCCTACACCGTCACCGGCGTGAAATACACACCACTCTACGCGGGACCGCTCGCGCTGGCGCTGCTGCTGGGTCTGCTGGCGCTGACATGGTACCGCGAGGGCCGCTGACAGGATCGCCGTGCAGGGAAGTATTCAGGCCTTCGAGCTGAGCTTGGCGTCACGAAAACCGCGCCGCGCCACGCCGGTACACAGGCTATGCCATTCGCAGCCCTGGCACGCCGCTCGCGCCTTGCCGGATACGAACGCTTCGCGCATGTATTGCAGTTGCGCCGGTCCCAGCGTCAGGTGCGCGCCTTCGATAATCTCGACCCCCAGTAGGGAGCCGAGGTCACGAGCGGCCAACGCGTCGCGCGCTTGAACGCTGTCGCGCAGGCAGTGCGGATCCGGCTCGCGCAGCAATGGTGCACACACGTCGTCGGGACCGGCCACGATCCGCACGTCTTCACCCGCGCCGATCCGCTGGACGATCGCATCAAAATTCGCCGTGAACGCACGGCTATAGCCGTCGCCCGCGTAGGTCAGCATGCACAGCAGGTGATGCGCGCGCAGCCTTATGGACATGGCCCAAAACTTTTCAGGACTGACCGGGCTTAGCTGTCGAGCAGACGCCGCGCGATCACCTGCGCCTGGATTTCTGCTGCGCCCTCGAAAATGCTGAGGATGCGCGCATCACACAACACCCGGCTGATCGGGTATTCCAGCGCGAAGCCGTTGCCGCCGTGGATCTGCACGCCGCTATCTGCTGCCGCCCAGGCGGCGCGGGCGGCCAGCAACTTCGCCATGCCTGCCTCCACGTCGCAGCGCCGCCCCTGATCCTTCTCGCGCGCGGCATAGTAGGTTAGTAGGCGTGCGGCGTGCGTCTCCACTGCCATCATCACCAGCTTGTTGGCGACGCGCGGGAAGGCGCTGAGCGGCTTGCCGAATTGCTCGCGTTCGCGCGAGTAACGAAAGGCCAAGTCCAGCGCGTTCTGCGCCACGCCGACCGCGCGCGCCGCTGTCTGGATACGCGCGGATTCAAACGTTGCCATGAGCTGCTTGAAGCCCTGGCCCTCAACGCCGCCCAGCAAGTTCTCAGCCGCTACCGCGAAGCCATCAAACGCAATTTCATACTCCTTCATGCCGCGATAGCCGAGAACCTCGATCTCGCCGCCGGTCATGCCCTCAGCCGGGAACGGGTTGTCGTCGGTGCCGCGCGGCTTCTCGGCGAGGAACATCGACAGGCCGCGATAGCCCGGCTCGGTCGGGTCGGTGCGCGCGAGAACCGTCATGACGTCGGCGCGCACTGGGTGGGTCGCCCACGTTTTCTGCCCGGTAATGCGGTAGACGTCGCCGTCGCGGACCGCGCGGGTCTTGAGCGAGGCCAGGTCGGAGCCCGTGTTCGGCTCGGTGAAGACAGCAGCCGGAAGGATCTCACCCGCAGCGATGCCCGGCAGCCAGCGCTGTTTCTGTTCCTCCGTGCCGCCCAGCAGGATAAGTTCCGCCGCAATCTCGGAGCGGGTGCCGAGCGATCCAACCCCGATATAGCCGCGCGCCAGCTCCTCGGACACGACGCACATCGATTCCTTGCCAAGCCCGAGCCCGCCGTAGCTTTCGGGCACCGTGAGGCCGAACACGCCCAACTCGCTCATCTTGGCGATGACATCCATCGGGACGTAGGCGTTTTGCAAATGCCACTCATGCGCGTGCGGCGTCACCTCGGCCTCGGTGAAGCGGCGCATCTCGTCGCGCATCGCTTCCAGCGTCTCATCCAGACCGCTATCGCCAAAGGTCGCAGCGCCGTCGCGCTCGACCATCAGCGCGGCAAGCCGGGTGCGCGCAGCCGGGGTGTTCCCAAGGTGCATGAGCCGGCGCGCCTGCGGGTTAAGGCACGCATCGATATCCGAATCGCGGAAGCCGAGGTCGCTCGGACGAAACACCTCATGCTGGCTCATCGGGATGCCACCGACCATGTGGTGCAAATATTCCGCAAATGCGATCTGGGCGAGCAGCGCCTCAACTTCGCCGAAACGTCCTGCTTCACGCGCGCTGGCCGCATGCCGCGCGAGTTCGGCCAACGTTTGCTGATACGTCGCCAGCCATGCGAAGCCGTGTGCCGCATGCTGTTCCTGTTCCAGCAGGACCGCGTCGGGTTTTCCTTCGCGTTCCACGAGCTGCCAGACACCCGCGCGCACAAGTTCCAGAAGCTGCGTGGCCGCATCGGCGGCGGGCGCGAGCAACTCCGGCAGATCCTCTAGCAGCGGGCCGGAGGTCTCGGTTGTTGGCTGGAGAGCGACTGACATAAGCTCCTCCTGGGCTTGGACGCGGACTGCGGCACCGCGACAGCGACGCCTGCTGAGCTCAGATACTGAAGATCGCCCGCTTGCGGATCATCAGGACTTGCGACCGCGACGCGAGCCGAACAAGCGCGAAAGCAAGCCTTGGCGAGGTTCGGCTTCCTCAGAGCGTGATTCCGCTTTTGCTGGCTCGGGGCTGCTCTGAGCGGCACTGCCAGTGGTTGCCTGCGCGGTGTCGGCCGGCTGCGGCCGCGTGCTTTCAGTCTGCTCGACGCGCACGCCGGACAGATCAGTTGTCGGCGGCGCAACCGGCTCGGCGGCCACCTGAGACTCCGCTGGCGCGATGCGCTCGCTATCTGGAGCGGCTGCCTGGGGCATCTCCGGTTCTGGCGACACAGGGCGCGCGGGCGCATGCTGCGGAGCCTCTTCGGCGCGGGGCTGTTCCGCTTCCGCCGTATCGGCCGCTTCAGAGGCGCTCTGTTCCAGCGACTGCGCCCAGCTTTCCGCGGTTTGCGCGGGCTGTTCGGAGACCGACTGGACGAAGTCGCTTACGCTTTCGCCAGCTTGCTGCACGGTTTCAGACGCTGATGCCGCCGCGTCCTCGGCGCGCGCTTCAGCGGTCTCTGCCCAAGATGATGCGCTCTCGGCCGCCTGCAGGACCGTCTCTTCCGCAGCGCTACTGGCTTCGGCCGCGTTGTCTTGGGCCTGTTGCGTCCATTCCCGCGTTGTCTCTTCCACGTGCTGCGCGGTGGACTGCGCAGCGGTCTCAGCGGTCTCGCCGGCGTCGCTGGCGCGCTCCGCCGCCGAACTGGCGGCCTCGGAGGCCTGCTCCTCAACGGTCTGGGCAAAGCTTTGCGCGGTTTCACCGGCTTTGTCCGCCACCGACTGAGCAAACTGCTGCACGCTTTCGCTGGCATGGCGCGCCGTCTCCGCCGCCTTGTGGGCAAGCTCAGGCGCGGTCTCCTCAACAGTCTGCGCCCAACTCTTGGCGGTTTCGCCGGCTTTCGCGGCGACTGACTGCGCAAACGCCTGTGTGCTTTCGCTGGTTTCGCGCGCGGTCTCTACAGCTGTGTCCGCCACGCCCGGGGCGCGCTCTTCAATGGTCTGCGCCCAGCTCTGCGCTGTCTCGCCGGTCTTCTGCGCGACGGATTGGGCAAAAGACTGAATGCTCTCGCCGGCCGCGCGCGCCGACTCCGCTGCCCGGCTGGCGACGTCCGAAGCGCGGCCTTCCAACGACTGCGCCCAGCTTTGGGCGGTTTCGCCCGACTTTTCCGCAACCGACTGGGCGAATTCCTGAATGCTCATGCCGGCATGGCGCGCTGCCTCACCCGCTGTCAGCGCTGCCGCACTCGCTTGCATGTAGAAGTCGTTGCCCTTCGGCTCATGAGCGTCCTGCGCGGCCATGTCGCTTTCGCCCGCGGTTGCTTCGCCTGAGTCGCCCGCCTGCTGCGCGAACTGGCGCGGCGGCAGCTCTAGACTGTGGCGCGCGCGAATGCCATCCATCTCGAATACGATCGCGCGCAAGAAAGCTTCGCTCACCTCGTTGGAGGCCCGCGCCTGTTGCAATTCCTCGGCCAGTTCCTCAAGGCGGCTACTGGCCTTAAAATAGTCGTTGCCGGATAACTTCTGCTGGGCTTGGGCGCGCACCGCGCTCAATTCCTCCAGCACCACGTCCGCGTCGCTCGGAAATACGTTCATCTCAACGGCCCCTTACGTTCGGATATCTCCTTCATCGGACGACCATGCCCGCCGCCGCGATCATAGCCAAGCGCCCGCCCATGTCGATATTTCTCGCGCCTTCGCATCGATATTGCCAAGCGAGGAGCGGGTTTCAGCCAAATCGGGCGCGTGAGACCTCGATCGCGTCCTCGAAGGTGCGCAAACCACCATGCGGCGCATTGACTAACACAGCCATGTTACCCGGACGATGCTCGTTGCGCCACATGCGCATGTGTGCCTTTGGAATATCCAGCCAGGGGAAGGCCTCGGACATGCACGGATCAATGCGGCGTTCAAGTACCAGTTTATTGGCCTGCGACGCCTGCATCAGGTTGGCGAAGTGCGACCCCTGCACGCGCTTCTGGTGCATCCAGAGATAGCGCGCGTCGAGCGTAAGCTTGTAGCCCGTCGTGCCGGCGCAGATGACGACCATTCCGCCGCGCTTGACGACGAACACCGATACCGGGAAAGTCGCCTCGCCCGGATGCTCGAAGACGAAATCAACATTCACGCCCTTGCCGGTGATGTCCCAAATCGCCTTGCCGAATTTGCGCACCTCCTGCACCCAAGCTTGATATTCGTCTGTGCCAACTTTGGGCATCTCGCCCCAGCAGTTGAAATCCTTGCGATTGATGACGCCTTTCGCGCCGAGCGAGAGGACGAATTCGCGTTTGTCCTCATCGGAGATCACCCCGATGGCGTTCGCACCGGAGGTTGCGCAAAGCTGGATGGCCATAGAGCCGATGCCGCCGCTTGCGCCCCAGACCAGCACGTTATGCCCTGGGCGCAGGACATGCGGGCGGTGGCCGAACAGCATCCGATAGGATGTTGCCAGCGTCAGCGTGTAACAGGCGGACTCCTCCCAGGTCAGGTGCTTTGGGCGCGGCATCAGTTGGCGGTCTTGCACGCGCGTGAACTGGCCGAAGGAGCCGTCCGGCGTCTCATAGCCCCAGTTGCGCTGGCTCGGCGAGAGCATCGGGTCGCCGCCGTTGCACTCCTCGTCGTCGCCGTCGTCCTGGTTGCAGTGAATGACGACCTCGTCACCGACCTTCCAGCGCTTGACCTTCGAGCCGACCGCCCAGACCACCCCGGCGGCGTCGGAGCCGGCGATCTGGTAGGGGTGCTTGTGAATGTCGAGAGTCGAGACCGGCTGGCCCAGGCAAGCCCAAACGCCATTGTAGTTGACGCCGGCGGCCATCACGAGGACCAGCACCTCATGGCTGTCGAGTTCCCAGGTCGGCACGACTTCGATCTGCATCGCCTGTTCAGGCGGGCCATGACGCTCCTTGCGGATGGTCCAGGCATACATCGACTTCGGCACATGCCCGAGCGGTGGAATCTCCCCGATTTCATAGAGGTCCTTGTACGCCTGTCCAGCCGGGACGTTGTCAGCGACGGCGGGTTCACTCATTGACGTTTCCTCCTCGGGCACGCTTCTCGACAGCGGGCGATTCGCGTCTAAACCTTGGCTGCTGCCTCCTAGGCAGGCTGTATGATCGTTGGACAAACAGCCCCCGATTTCAAGAGAATTTTGCGTTGCAGCAAGGGGCGCGAATTGTAGAGCGGCGACCATGCCGACCGCATCCCCGCCGGTTCCCAGCCATTTGGGCCAATCACAAAAATTGCGCTGACCGGTCCGATGCCGCTATTCTTCGGCCAGTGGTGGCCGTTTGCAGCAATTTTGTTCTTTTTCGCATTGGCACAAAATTTCAACGCAATGCCAATGATTTTTGCGCATACACTGGATCCGACGAGACCGGAAACGTAGTATTTCGAGACAAACATGCCAGGATTTGCCAAGTCAGTGATCGTGCTGAACCGGCGGCGGTTTGGTGCGTTGTTCGCTTCCGCCGTCGCGACCCTGGGTATCGGCTTGCCTGCGAATGGCGCGCCCGATGACAACGCCGCCGCAGAGGACTGGCAGGCCCACATCAAAGCGATTGTCGGCGATAAAACGCCCGTCGAGGACAGGGTAACGCTTGACCTGCCCGAAAGGGTCGAAAACGGCAACCTGGTGCCGTTCCAGGTCGCGGTGGATTATGAGATGACGGACACGGACTTCGTTCAAGCGATCCACATTATCGCCGCGGCCAACGAGGCCCCGCCTGTCGCCTCGTTTTACTTCACGCCGCTGAGCGGGGCCGCGCGTGCGGCGAGCCGGATGCGGCTATTGCAGACCCAGGAGATTGTGGCACTGGCGCAGACCAGCGGCGGGGACTTTTTTATCGGCCGCCGCCGCGTTGAAGTTGTCGTCGGATGCTGCGGCGAATGAGTTAGCGAGTTTTAGCGTTTTCGGGTGCATTATGGTTTTTCCCACAGAACCGCAGGTCAAGATGCCGGACACGGCTGCCAAAGGCGAGACGATCGAGATCGAAACGCTGATCGCCCACCCCATGGAAACCGGCCAACGCGTCGACGAGCAGACCGGCAAGCTCATTCCACGGGATATCATCGAGGAGTTCACCGCGCGCTTCGACGGCGAAGAGGTGTTTCGCGCCAAGCTCTATCCGGCGATCGCGGCGAACCCGTATATCGCTTTCCCGGTGCGGGTTGAACAATCGGGCGAATTCGCATTCACTTGGCGCGATGCGCAAGGAAACACTTGGCAGGTGACGCGCGCGATCACCGTGACATAGTTCGGCGCGCGGCGTGGGCGGGCCGGATCGCCGATGCACTAATGCAGTGACACAGACACTTGATCTACGCTTGCAGCAGGCTCGCATGGAAGTGTCTATGTCGGAAACTGCACTAGAAACATTTTTTGCTCGTGCATCTTTGATGCATTTATTCGCTTCAGCGAGCAGCTAGCAGCGAGTCCGAGAGCGAATGCATGCCTCGTTGCACTAGCCTGCTAAAAAAAGGGGGCGTTCGTGACACACTCCGACGACCTGTTGCCTGACGGTTTGCTGCTATCTGCGCTGCAAATGACAGAAGCCACGGCGATTGCGGCGGCCCGGCATCGCGGACGCGGCGACGAGCCAGCGGCGATGGCGGCAGCGGCTCAGGCGCTGATGGCCGAGTTGGACCGGCTGGACGTTGATGGCCGCATCGTGGTCGGCGATAACGAGTCCCTCGAACAGCGGCTGCAGGTCGGCGGGTCAATCGGCGCTGGCGGTCCGCGCATCGATCTGGCGGTCAACCCGCTGGAAGGCGCCACGCTGTGCGCGAAGGCCCTCCCGAATGCGCTGTCCGCCGTTGTAATGAGTATGCCCGGCAATCTGCTGCGGCTGCCGGACGTCTATATGGACAAGATCGCCGTGGGACCTGGCTATCCTCCAGGCATCGTCGATCTCGATGCGTCTCCGGCTGACAATCTGCGCGCCCTGGCCGAGGCAAAGGGCGTGCGGCCGGGTGAGATCACCGCCTGCGTGCTCGACCGGCCCCGGCACGGCACGCTGATTGCGGCATTGCGCGAAACCGGCGCGGCGGTTCGGCTCATCAGTGATGGCGATATTGCCGCTGTGATCGAAACCGCGCGCGCCGACTTGACCGGCCTGGACATCTATATGGGGATGGGCGGTGCGCCGGAAGGGCTGATCGCTGCAGCGGCGCTGCGCTGCATGGGCGGTCAAATGCAAGCACGCTTGACCCCGCTCAACAATGATCAACGCCAGCTTGTGGCGGATAGTGGTCTCGACCCGCACCAAAAGCACAGGGCTGATCAATTGGCGGCTGGAGACATAGTTTTTTCGGTCACAGGCATCAGCGGCGGGGCGCTCCTGCGCGGCGTGCTGTCGGACGCCAACGGCATCCACACGCATACGCTCGCGATGCGCAGCGCGCGCGGGTCCGTGCGCTGGATTGCCTCGCAGCATCAGCGACTACCAGCAAACTAGCTTTTCCACAGCTCGCTCCAACCCTTACAGAATCGGATAGGCTGCTCGCATGTGCAACGCGCGAGTGCCTTGATGGCTGTATCCACGATATCACCAGGCGCTGCCGATCCGCGCAGCGCGTTCCTGGGCGTCACCAGTTCAGTGCGCGGACTGCGCTGGGTCGATCGGCTCGCCTCCGAAAAAGCGGCGCTGTCCACGGCGATTTGCCAGCGTCACGGACTGCCTGAGCTGCTCGGGCGTGTGCTCGCGGCGCGCGGGGCGGCGGTTGAGGACATCGAGACATGGCTGAACCCGACGCTGCGCGATCTCCTGCCTGATCCCACTTCGCTGCGCGATATGGAAGCCGGCGCGGCGCGGCTGGCCGAGGCGATCCGCCGAGGCGAGCGGGTAGCGGTCTTTGGCGATTATGACGTGGACGGCGCAGCGTCCTCGGCCCTGCTGGCGCGATTCCTGCGCGGGCATGGGGTGGAGGCACGCATCTACATCCCCGACCGGATGAGCGAGGGCTATGGGCCGAACACTGCAGCTATGGAGGCGCTTGCGCAGGACGCCACGCTGATCATGACCGTCGATTGCGGCACGCTCAGTCACCAGCCGATCGGCGCTGCAGTGACGCGCGGCGCGGATGTCGTCGTGGTCGACCACCATCAGGCGGATGAGACGCTGCCGCCGGCGCACGCCGTCATCAACCCGAACCGTGAGGACGATCTTAGCGGGCAGGGCCATTTAGCCGGCGCGGGCGTCACGTTCCTGCTGCTCGTCGAGACGGCGCGGCAGTTGCGAGCGTCAGGGCATGATGCTGAGCCGGACCTTATGGGCCTGCTCGACCTGGTCGCACTGGCGACGGTCTGCGATGTCGTGCCGCTTGTTGGCGTGAACCGGGCGCTGGTGGCACAGGGGCTGAAGGTGATGCGGCGCCGCCGCAATGTCGGGCTGACCGCGTTGGCCGACGCTGCGGGTCTGAACAAGCCGCCGGAGCCTTACCATCTTGGGTATCTGCTCGGTCCGCGCATCAATGCCGGCGGACGTATTGGCGATTCCGGACTGGGCGCGCGGCTGTTGGCGACCGAAGATCGCAGCGAAGCTGGCGAGATCGCCGCGCGGCTCAATGCGCTGAACGCGGAGCGCCGCGAGATGGAAGCCCGCGCGCTGGAACAGGCTGTTGCCACGGCAGAGGCGATGCTGGAGGCGGAGCCAGACACCGCCGTGCTGCTGCTAGGTTCGGCGGACTGGCACAAGGGACTAATCGGGCTGATCGCGGCGCGGCTTGTCGAGCGGTTTCAGCGGCCGAGCTTCGTTTTCGCCTGGGACGATGCGGCGGGTGCCGGCACCGGCTCTGGCCGCTCGCTGCCGGGCGTCGATCTGGGGCGCGCCGTGCGCGCGGCGGTGGCGCAAGGCATTGCGCGACAAGGCGGCGGTCACGAGATGGCGGCAGGCATTACGATCGCGCGCAATGACCTGGAGGGGTTGCGCAGCTTCTTGGACGATGTGCTCGGCGGCGAAGCGTTGCGGGCGCGCGCTGAGGCCGAGCTGAAGATCGACGGCGCACTTTCGGCGCGCGCGGCGACAGCCGACTTGATCGAGCAGATCGAGCGGGCTGGACCGTTTGGCGCGGGCAATCCGTCGCCGCGGTTTGTGTTTCCAAGTCAGCGGATCAGCTTCGTCAAGCAGGTCGGCGAAAGCCATCTGCGGTGTTCGCTGCGCAGCGGGGATGGGGGGTCAATAGGGGCGGTGGCATTCCGCGTGACCGGCACGCCTCTAGGTGATTGCTTATTGTCGCAGCCTGACATGCCGCTACACATTGTGGGGCGGTTACAGAGGGAGTTCTGGAACGGGCGCGAGCGCATCGAGGTGGTGATTGAGGACGCCGCGCCGGCAGCCCGCCCTTGACGCGCTCAGTCGCCGTACTTAAAGCTATGGCTGGCGAGAGGACGCTGACGCATCGTCCGATCAGCATATATCTTGGGCTTCTGCCCCCGTCGTCTAATGGTTAGGACGCCAGGTTTTCAACCTGGAAACAGGGGTTCAATTCCCCTCGGGGGTACCATCAGCCTGTTCAGCGCTGTGAGGGGTTGCCCTGCCGTCACATTTGCCGGGGCGGTGTTCTGCGCGAATCGCCCGGTTCCAAAGCCTCCTCACAAATCAGGATTTCCTCACATCGGCCCCAGCGGATAAACTGGCCGCAGCGATCAGGCTTGCGGCAGACAAACCCGGTTGCTGCGCGGGCCCATACGGGAGACAGCACCATGCGCTACCAATCCATTCTTCATGCCTGCGGCTTGAGCGATACCGAACTGGCCAACGGCGAGATGGTTGTGAAGACGCCGATCGACGGCTCGGAAATTGCGCGGCTTCACAAGCACAATTCGGCCGAAGCAGATGCAATGATCACACGCGCCCGTCACGCTTTTCTGGCATGGCGCGAGGTGCCACCGCCACGCCGGGGCGAGCTGGTGCGGCTGATCGGTGAGGAGTTGCGCGCGCAAAAGCAAAACCTGGGTGCGCTGGTGACGCTCGAATGCGGCAAGATCCTGCAAGAAGGCCTGGGCGAAGTGCAGGAAATGATCGATATATGCGATTTCGCCGTTGGTCAGAGCCGGCAGCTTTATGGCCTCACCATCGCCTCGGAACGGCCCGGACACGCCATGCGCGAGAGCTGGCATCCAATGGGCGTAACCGGCGTGATCACCGCCTTCAACTTCCCGGTGGCCCCCTGGTCATGGAATGCGGCGCTGGCGCTGGTCTGTGGTAATCCCGTGCTCTGGAAGCCCTCCGACAAGGCGCCGTTGACCGCGCTGGCGGTCCAGAAAATTTGCGAACGGGCGATGACGCGGTTTGGGGCGGACGCACCGGAAGGGCTGACGCAAGTGCTGGTCGGCGGCCCCGGGCTCGGTGAAACATTGGCGAACAGTCGCGAGGTCGCAATCGTCTCGGCGACGGGTTCTGTGCCGATGGGCCGGGCGGTCTCAGCGGCGGTGGCGAAGCGGCTCGGACGCTGCATCCTGGAATTGGGCGGCAACAACGGGGCGATTGTCGCGCCGTCCGCGGATCTGGAATTGGCGTTGCGGGCCATCGTCTTTTCTGCGGTCGGGACTGCGGGCCAGCGTTGCACGACGCTGCGGCGGCTCATCGTGCACGAAGACATTTACGACCAGCTCCTGCCGCGCCTCCGCAAGGCGTATGACGGCTTGCCGATCGGCAATCCGCTCGAAGACGGCGTTCTCGTTGGCCCGTTGATCGAGAATTCGGCCATGACGGCGATGGACCGCGCGCTCGATCAGGCGCGCGCCGACGGCGGTATCGTCCACGGCGGCGGGCGGGTTCTCGCCAACGCCTATCCGCAAGCTGCCTATGTCCAACCAGCCATCGCGGAGATGCCGGACCAGACCGAGATCGTGCGCGAAGAGACCTTCGCCCCAATCCTCTACACCATGAAATACCGCAGCTTTAACGAAGCGATCACGCTGCATAACGGTGTGCCGCAGGGCCTGTCGTCGTGCATCTTCTCCACCGACGTGCGCGAGACCGAAGCGTTTTTGTCGGCGACCGGTTCTGATTGCGGTATCGCCAACGTAAATATCGGGCCGTCGGGCGCGGAGATCGGCGGGGCATTCGGCGGGGAGAAGGATACCGGCGGAGGTCGCGAGAGCGGCTCGGATGCCTGGAAAGGCTATATGCGCCGGCAAACGGCGACAGTGAACTATTCGCGAGACCTGCCGCTGGCCCAGGGCATCAAGTTTGATATTTGACAAGCCGTTATGGTTCGCTGGTTTCGACCTCGACCAGTCACGTCCGGCCAGAGATTCAACTTATTCTAAATCAAGAAAAGCTGGCGAGAACGTCTGGTCAAAAACTTTAGAATTCAAATAAGAGCAAGTCTAAATACGATTCTGCCTGGCGTCTGATGCCGCAAATCCTCATAATTTACTTGACCCCTCGCTCGCACCTGAATACCGTAGTGCTGCACTCAGAAATAGGCTGCAGATTCCGATGCCCGGACTTTCACCCCTGGCGATAGGAGGAGGTATGATGTCGTCGTCCTCAGCCGCGGCTCTTCGCGGACCCGACGTGCATGCAGCGCCCGGTTCGGCCATCGGGAGGCGGGCATGACGCTGGTCAAGCGCGGGCCCGCGCATCAATCGGCCGCGCGGTCCATGGATGGCGCGTCAGGCCTGCGGCTGCGGCAGCTCACGGGCCCGGAACGCCTGACCGCCCTGGGGTTCCGCTGCTGGCTGGCAGGTTATCGGTCCGGCGAAATCGCCTGCTGGGAACAAGCGTGGAACCTGTATGCGCGCGAACTCGGCCCGCAGGCCGCGCGCGGGGCGATCCGTCAACTGTCCTGCTGGGTTCGCGCCGTCAGCGGTCATACCCAGCGCGATATTCAGACCCAGCCGACAGCGTGCGAGCACTTTTGCTATGACGAATGCTTGGCCGTGTCGATGATCGCGGCGGCTCAGCATGATTGTCCGGCGATAAAGGCTTGCGCTTATGCCCTGCTGGGGGCGCAGCCGTTCGACGAGGTGATCATGAGCGCATCCCGCTTCGCATCGGTGCTGCGCGAGAACCGCCTGGTGCTTCAAGCCGGTCCGTTTGTTGAGCCCCTGAGTGGAAAACCCGCCGAGCCAAACGCCGCGGTTCATTAGCTTTGCCGGCAACGCAGAGAAACGGCTGTCTGCCAGGCACGGCGCGCTGGCCGTCGCGGATGCCTTGTTCGCTTGCTGGCGTAATTTGGGAGTTTGCAATGCGCATGAACAGCCCGGCCGCATCGAAACGCGCACCGCTCGGCTGCGTCCGGGCGGCCTTTGCGCTTGTGCTCCCGGTGCTGCTTTGGGATGCGTCAGCAGCGGGCGAACCGGCGCATGGCTACTCGCCGATTCATAAACTGAAATATGACCGGGACTTTCAGCATTTCGCCTACGTGAATCCAGACGCGCCCAAGGGTGGGCGCCTGAAGCTTGGCGCAACCGGAACATTCGATTCTCTGAACCCGCTGGTCTATCCCGGCCGCGTTCCCGAACAGGTGCGCCGTCTTGTTTTTGACACCCTCCTGGCGCGCAGCGGAGATGAACCAGCAGCCTATTACGGCCTGCTGGCGGAAACGGTGGAGGTCTCCGACGACGGGCGTGCGGTCAGCTTCAAGCTGCGCAAGCAGGCGCGCTGGCACGACGATACGCCGGTGACAGTCGCAGATGTGGCGTTCACCTTTCGCACGTTGCGCGAGCAAGGCGCGCCGTTCTACCAGCAGGCGCTTCGGCATTATCGCGTCGAAGCAGCTGGCGCAGGCGTGGTGACATTTGAAGTGCGCGGCGCGCCACAACGCGACATGGTGCGCGTCCTTGGCACCATGCCGATCCAGCCGCGCCATTACTGGGATAACCGGGATGTCTCGGATCACGGACTGACACCACCGTTGGGATCGGGGCCGTACGAGGTAGACCGGGTCGATCCTGGCCAGACGGTGACCCTCGTGCGCACCGAGGATTACTGGGGCAACGCGCTGCCGGTGAACCAGGGACGCTTCAATTTCGACCGGATCAGCATTGCCTATTACCGCGGCGACAGCGTGGCGCTCGAGGCGTTCCGGGCCGGAGATTTCGATTTGCGGCTCGAAAATGACGCTGCCCAGTGGGCCAAAGGGTATGACGGTCCGGCGTTGCGACGCGGCGACATTCAACGCGACGTCATTGAACTGGAGCGGCCGGGCGCGATGACCACATTGGTCTTCAATCTCCGTCGCAAGCCGTTTGATGACAGGCGGGTCCGCCAGGCCATTAGCCTTGCCTATGATTTTGACTGGACCAACCAGAACCTGATGCATGGTCTGATGGCTCCCGTCAGCAGCTTTTTCGGCGAGACGGTCTTCGCAGCGCGAGGCGCCGCCTCAACGAGAGAACGCACGCTGCTCATGCCGCATCGCGAGCACCTCCCCGAAGGCCTGTGGCAAAGCGCCGCCCCTGCATTGCGCGAAGGCGTGTCCACGCGTCGTGAGGCGCTCGCCAAAGCCGACCGTCTGCTGCGTGACGCCGGTTTCATTGTCGAGAACGGTGAGCGGGTCTCGCAGGCCACTGGCGAACCGCTTGAGATTCATCTGCTGAATTATCAGCCGAGTTTGATCCGTCTTCTCGGTCCGCTGGCGAAAACCCTGGAACAGCTCGGGATCACGCTGCGCTATCCGCTGGTTGATCCGGCGACTGGAACGCGCCGCACGCTCGACCACGACTTTGACATGACGGTCTTGAAGTGGTCGCCGCGCGCAGTGCCCGGCAATGCCGAAAGCCTCCTGTGGGGCAGTGCGCTAGCTGACAAACAAGGCTCCTATGCGCTGGCCGGGGCAAAGGATGATGCACTCGACGCCGCACTTCGCGAGATGGTTGCGGCACGCGACATGGACCGCCTGAAAACCGCCACCCGCGCCTTCGACCGGGTGTTGCGCTGGCGTCATTATGCGCTCGGCCTCTGGCGCAAGCCCGATGTCTGGCTCGCCTATTGGAACAAGTTCGGCCGTCCTGACGAGATGCCCGGTTATGCCCCAAGCTTCGTTGATCTCTGGTGGTCGGAGACCGACAACCGGCAGAGCCGTGCGTCAATGACCATTGTGCCGGAGTGATTTTGGGGCGCTCTGGCAGCCACGATTGGGAGTTCGTCATGTATATTGCCATGAACCGGTTTCGGGTCGCGAAGGGGCGCGAAGCCGATTTCGAACACATGTGGCTCACGCGTGAATCTCATCTCGCGCGCGTGCCAGGCTTTGTCGCCTTTCATTTTCTCCGCGGTCCAGAGCGCGAGGATCACCGGCTTTATTCAACCCATACCGTCTGGGCGTCCTATGACGCTTTTGAAGCATGGACGCGCTCGGAGGCCTTCCGCAAAGCTCACGCACAGGCCGGAAGCCGCAGCGACGGCATGCTGATGGGCGGCTCTGAGTTTGAAGGCTTCGAGGTGCTGAACGAACTCACACCAGACATCCGAAGCTAGCGGTCCCAGCCATGCATCTGCGCGAACTTGACGCAAACCTCATCGTAATCCTCGATGCGCTGCTGATCGACGCCAGCGTGACCAAGGCCGCTGAAAGACTGGGCCGCAGCCCATCAGCGGTGAGCCACGCGCTCGCGCGGTTGCGAGAGGTCTTCGATGATCCGCTATTTGTGCGCGCCGGGCAACGGCTTGTACCGACCAGCCGCGCCACACAGCTTGCGCCGACGGTTCACATCATCGTATCCGGCCTGGAGGGCCTGCTGTACCGGGAGGATGCGTTCGATCCGCAAGCGCACCAGCGAAGCTTCGCCCTTGCGTGCAGCGACCTGTTCGAGTTGACGGCGCTGCCCGGCCTGCGCGCCGAACTGGCCCATCTGGCGCCGGGGATCACGTTAACACGCAACACGCCATCTGGGGGTGGATCCATCGAGGCGTTAAGGCGCGGTCAGGTCGATATCGCCGTCATTGAAAACCCCGAAGCCGCACCGGCAAACGACATCTCGGCGGAAACATTATACCAGGACGCATGTGTGTTGGTCGCGTCTGCGCGCCATCCTTTGGCGCGGGTGCGGCTCACACGCAGACATCTGATCGCGGGCGGGCCTTCGTTGATCGTCGCCGAAGAGCGTCTGGCGGAGACCTTGTTGAACGAAACGGGTCTCGACCAAGCCGGACAGCTCCTCACGGTCTCGTCTGTCTTGATCGCATTGCACACAGCTCTGGCGCGCGATGCGCTCGCGCTCGTGCCATCCAGCCTCAGCAGGATCGCTCAGCGCGATCTGGGTATGATTACGTTGGATACAACGATGCGCTTGCCGTCTGTGCAGGTTGACCTGATGTGGCATCTCAGCGTGGAGCGGGACCCCTGCCATACCTGGCTTCGGGATCTGATACGTCAACAGTCGGGCGCACTGAGCACGGCGGAACGCGTGGAAGCAGACGGCGTTCCCGCGTGATGCGCGCCAGCTCACATTAAGCCGGCGCGCGTTTCCGCTAATCAATCACGCTTTGAGCCGTTTCCAAGTACACCGTACCGACGCCGCGAGCCTCATCCGCATTGTGCGCTTCGGAAGATAAATGCAGGCGCTCCAGGGTCGCCGGTAAGGCGTTCATGTTTTCATTGATCTTGGCCAGAGCCACTTCCAGCGTGTAGGTCAACTGGTGGATGCGCTCCAGATCATCAATGCTCAGCTCGTCCTTCTCCAGAATCTCGGCAAGCCGCTCGTTATATTCAGAAAAATTCGTCACGGCCTCTTCAAGCGTCTTTGACGGTTTTGCCTCGTAATGCTCCACACGCTCATCGGCAACCGCCGCTCCCGTGAAGACGCCCGCACCGATCACAAACGCTGCTAGTCCTGTTGCCAGTCTCATCCCCTGCTCCTCACTGTTGTTGTTAAGTCCTTCAGTCATCAGCCCACATGCGCAAGAGGTTGGTCCGCGCCTTATTGAGGCGATCCACGGCCTGCGACTTGCCCTCGCGCTCGAACAGCTCTGAAGCTGTCATTTCCAGGTCGAACAGCACCTCACGGCGCTGCGGATCGCGCACCCAACTGCTAACCCAGCCCACCACGGCGAGGCGCTCGCCTTCCGTGACCGGTTCGACCCGGTGCAGCGTGTTGGACGGGTAGAGCACCAGTTCGCCGGCATCCAGCCGGATCGTCCGCGCCTCCAGCGGATCATCGATCACCAGTCCGCCACCGGAATAGCTCTCGGCCGGGGACAGGAACAGCGTGAAGGATAGGTCGGTACGCCGGCCATTCATGATCGCATCGTCGACATGGAAGCCGTATTCCATGCCAGGCGTATAGCGGGACACCAGCAGGCGCACGAAATGCCGTGGCCGCGCCGCCGCCTTGAACAGCCGATTCCCGCGAAGCGTCTCGGTGACTTTCTGGGTGATGGCATCGCGTTCCGGCGAGGATGCGGCCTGCTCGTTGCGCTTAACCGAACGGGCGTATTTCCCGGCCGTCACGCGCCCATCCGTGAAGTCAAGCGCGGCCGCCGCCTCACGCAAGGCGGCGAGCTCGTGCTGATCCAAGACCTCGCCAAGAACGATGAACATCGCCTAACCGAGCCTGTTCGCGGCGATTTCCATGCGCGCGGCAGCGCCGTAGATCTCCGAAGCGTCAGGGCTTTCGATCTGTTCCGCATCGACGCCGGCGTAAACGCTTTCCGCATTCTCGGCATGGCTGAGAATGGCTTCGGCGACTTCGGCGACGGTCGGGTCATCGCTTTCGGCCAGGTCGCGCGCTTCGGCCTTGACGATCTGCAGGAAGCCCCAGCTGTCCTGATATTCCTGAGCATTGACCATCTTTCCGCCGTCGAATGCGACCTTGTACTCATCCGCGGCGATCCGTGTCAGCAGGGCCAGGGCCTTTAGCTGACTTGCCGGACCACCCTCAATCTCGGCGCGGATGGTGTCCAGCGTTCCAACCATGTCATCATACAGCGCCGCGATCTCTTCCGCTGGCTTACCGCTCTCCGCAGCTGCGCTCAAGGCGTCTAACTGCGCTTTCAGCCCGGTGTAGCCGCGCTTCTCCAAAGGCTCGGCAACGGCGTCATACTTCTCGGTGATCGGATGGCCGATGTGCTCAACGCCCAGTTCGGTCTCGCCCATTTCGTAAAGTTTCAGGCCGGCATAAGCATGGCCCTGCATGAAGCCGAGATCGGTGAGAAGCTGGAGTTCCGGCGCAACGGCGGCGGCGCCTTCGCCTTCGCCCTCACCTTCTCCTTCGCCTTCGCCTTCGCCTTCAGATGAAGCTTCGCCTTCGCCCTCGCCTTCAGAGGCAGCAGCGGCTTCTCCTTCTCCTTCTCCTTCTGCAGACGCCATCAGGAACTCATCCTGCGGCGCAACTGCGAATTCATCGGTCTGGGCGGCCGTGTCCGTTGAGCCAGCCGTGCCAGCAACTGCCGTGGCGACCGCGCCTGCCATCACCCAGCGGCGCGCCTTGACGACCCGTGTCTTCTGCTCTTTGACCATGTGTTCCTCCCTCGCACGAAATTCCTGACCAGATAACTCGATAATAAGGAGGGGGCATCCGGTCAATTTCATTGCTTGCAAGAACAACTTTCGACATTCTGCATGAGGCCCGTCACGCCTGAAGCGGGTCACGTCGTAAAAGCGGGCAGAGCGATGATCACGCGGGTGCCGCCGCCCGGTGCGTCGGTCAGCACAAGCCGACCATGGTGGGTGTCCACCACCTTCTTGGCGATCGTCAGCCCCAGCCCGGCGCCGCCGGTCTGCCTGTTGCGCGAAGGGTCCAGCCGCACGAAAGGTTCCAGCACCTGTTCGCGCTGCGCCTGAGGGATGCCGGGACCGTTGTCATCGACAATAACCAGCAGCCAACGCCCACGCGCGCTGAGCTCAATCCGCGCGTTACCGCCATATTTGAGTGCGTTGTCCAGCACATTCGCCACCAGCCGGCGCAGCCCTCGCGCATGGCCAAGCACCAGGGGTTGGGTCCCGTTAAGACGGGTTTCCAGCGCCACGTCCGCGCGCGCGCTTTGCCGATCCTCGACCTCATAGGCGACCACCTCGCCGAGATCCACGAGTTCTTCCTGATGGTTACTAGCGCCTTCCGAGATCGCGAGCATGGCGTCATCAAGCATGCCGATCATGTCGTCAATGTCGCGCACCGCCTTGGCACGCTCAGATTCTGCGGGGATCGCCTCGGCGCGCAGGCGCAGGCGCGTCGCATAGGTGCGCAGGTCATGGGAAATGCCGCCGACGATAGCCATGCGCGCGGCGATCAGCCCAGCTATACGGCCCTGAAGACGGTTGAACGCGGCGATAACCCGCCGGATTTCCGGCGCGCTTCCCGGCGCATCCGGCAGTGCCGTGGCCTCACCAGACAGGTCGATGTTGTCCGCCGCGCGCGCCAGCATCCGTAGCGGTCGCGCCTCGCGCCGGATCAGCAGGATCGTCAAGACGGCGATGCCGAAGCCGAGAATGCTCGCCCAAAAGCCCGGCGGCTGACCGAATAGGCTGACCGTGAGGATACCCTGAGTCTCAACGACCAGCGTCTCGCCGGTTTTCATATCGACATAGATTGCTGAGGAACCCGGCAGGATAAACGCCAGCGTGCGCGGAAACAGCCAGCTCGGCCCAGATGACTCGATCAAAACCGTAACCTGCCGCTCGCCGAGCGCGCTCAGGTATCGCCGCAGGATGCGCTCGGCCATCGCGGATTTCTGCCAGTTGCCGGGCGCAGCTTCGTCAGCCGTTTCCGTCACATGGACGCTGAAGCGCGGCGTGTTCACCGAACGCAGGATCAGATCGCGCTGTGGTTTCGGCGCGTTCTCGATAAGTTCAACCATTGCAGCGACCTGATCAGGCAGCGGCAGGCGAAAACCCTCTCCCGTTGCCTGTCCGCGATCGGCGTAGAAAAGCGCGACAACAAAGACCTGAAGGACAATCAGACTGGCTATGAAGATCAAGGCCAGGCGCGTAACGAAACCAAACCGCAGCATTCAGGATAGCTTCTTGACGGTCGGCACGAACAGGTAGCCATTGTTGCGCACCGTTGTGATGAAGTCAGACCCAGGCGCATAGGCATTCAGCTTTTTGCGCAGGCGCGAGACAGACATGTCGATGGTCCGGTCGAACGGATCGGCCTCGCGCCCGCGGGTCCAGTCCAGAAGTTGATCGCGCGAGAGCACCCGGCGCGGTCGCTGCACGAAACAGGCCAGCAGGTCAAACTCTGCACTGGTGAGGCTCAACTGCTCGCCGCTTTGGGTGCTGAGCATCCGCGCATCGACATCCATGACAAAGCGATCAAAGCCAAACCGGCGGTTTTCACTGCGAACCGGCGTGTCGCCTTGCGTCCGCCGCAGGATCGCACGCACCCGGGCGAGCAGTTCGCGCGGATTGAATGGTTTGGCGAGATAGTCGTCCGCGCCCATCTCAAGACCGACGACGCGGTCGATGTCGTCATTTTTCGCCGTGAGCATCAGGATCGGGACGTCGCTGTTGGCGCGTAACCGGCGGCAGATCGACAAGCCGTCTTCGCCGGGCAACATCAAATCGAGAATGATCAAGTCTGGCGCCGCTGCGGTCATGGCCTCGGTCATGTCGTCGGCGTTCTCTGCCGCGCGCACGTCAAAGCCCTCGCGGCTCAGCAAGTCCTGCACCAGCCGGCTGATCTCAGCATCATCTTCAACGATAAGTACGCATGCGCCATTCATCTCGCTCATACACTAAAGAATAGCCATAGATGCTCCCCGCGCAACGGCGCTTGCGCACTGTTACAAATGGTTACGCGGGCGCGACCAAATGCGCCAAATCGTTTCAGCGGCGG
>CAYXPZ010000006.1:46239-48360 GCA_964466965.1 uncultured Hyphomicrobiaceae bacterium | reverse complement strand
TCGCGCTCGATCCGCTCGCGGATGATCTCCAGGTGCAACAGCCCGAGGAAGCCGCAGCGGAAGCCGAAGCCCAGCGCGGCGGAATTCTCCATCTCGTACTGGAAGCTGGCGTCGTTGAGCCGCAGCCGCCCGACCGCCTCGCGCAAGCCCTCGAACTGCGACGAATCCACCGGGAACAGCCCGCAGAATACGACCGGCTGGCTCTCTTTATAGCCGGTCAGCGGCTTGTCGCAGGGGCGCTTGTCGTCGGTGATGGTGTCGCCGACATTGGTCTCGGCCACTTCCTTCATCGACGCCGTCAGGAAGCCGATCTCGCCGGCCGCCAGCTCGTCCACCGTCTGCTTGCCGGGGCGGAAGATGCCGACCCGGTCGACCGTGTAGACCGCGCCGTTCGACATGAAGCGGATGCGCTGGCCCTTCTTGATGCGCCCATCGAACAACCGCACGAGCACCACGACGCCCAGATAAGCGTCATACCAGCTATCGACCAACAGCGCCTTGAGCGGCGCCTGATCGTCGCCCTCAGGTGCCGGAAGACGCGCGACGATCGCCTCCAGCACGTCCGACACGCCCAGGCCCGTCTTCGCGGAGATTTCCAGCGCGTCATGCGCTTCCAGCCCGATGACGTCCTCGATCTGCGCGCGCACGCGCTCCGGCTCCGCGGCCGGCAGGTCGATCTTGTTCAGCACGGGAATGATCTCAAGGTCATTGTCCAGCGCCTGATAGACATTAGCGAGCGTCTGCGCCTCCACGCCCTGGCTGGCATCCACCACCAGCAGTGCGCCCTCGCACGCCTTCAGCGAGCGGCTGACCTCATAGGAAAAATCGACGTGGCCGGGCGTGTCCATCAGGTTGATCTGGTAGGTCTGGCCGTCGGGCGCGGCGTATTCCAGCCGCACAGTCTGCGCTTTAATGGTGATGCCGCGCTCGCGCTCCAGGTCCATGGAATCGAGCACCTGCTCCTTCATCTCGCGCTCGGTCAGGCCGCCGCACATCTGGATCAAGCGGTCGGCGAGCGTGGACTTGCCGTGGTCGATATGCGCGATGATCGAAAAGTTACGGATGCGCTGGCGCGGCGTCGCGCCCGGCGGTGTGGCGGGCCCGCTGGTCTGCGCCGGCTTGGTGTCCTTGCGCTGGGGCTTGGCGGGCTTGGTCGTGGTCTCTGTCATACTGGGTGATCTAACACTGCCGGGGGTTTGGTCAATACCGGATACGCGCGCATCATCCGGCGGGATGAGCGCGGCGTCGGCCCGTTCTTTTTTACGCGCGATTTACCCGAAAACCGGTGCCCACTTTTCGGATCGCGCTTCAAAATCCAAGATAGGGCAAAACGTTCACGCCGAACAGCCAGCCGTGTCCGTGCAGCAAGCCGAGCCAAAGAAGCACGGCCGCAACCAGCAGATGATAACCGATCGCGCGCAGGTTCAGCTCATTGCGCCCGGCGATAATGGCGGCGAACGGCCAGAACGAGGTCTTCGCCCGCCAGCGCGCCCAGGCGTCGCCCCATTCGCGGGCCTTGCGCTGCTCCTGCCGCCAGGAGCCGAACAGCGCAACAGTGACGATCGCCCCAAAGAACAGCAGGCCGCGCACGCTAGGCTGTGAAATGATGTGCGTGACGCCCCATAGCCCCGCGCCCCACATCACCGGATGCCGCGTGACGGCAAAGATGCCCTTGGAGACATCGACACGCTCGATTGCCGCGCCCTGCCCGACGCCGGAAGGGTTCGGCCGGCCAAGCCCGCCGGTGATCAGCGCCAGCGCAAATAACATCACGATCGCCTGAAGCCAGGTCCAAACCGGGCCCGGATACCAAAGCTGCGCGCCGCGCGGCGCACCGTAGAACGCGATAACGAGCCAGACCAGCGTCGCTGTCGATACAAGCGAAAACACCAGGAGATAGACCGGCTCGCCCAGCCGCGTCACCGCCCAGCCCCGCACAGGCGAGGACGGCACCATGTGAAAGCCGACAAAAGCGAGCGCAGCGGCGGCAAGCTCGATCATGATCCCCCCAGCGGCCTCAGTGCCTCAGACGCGCGATTAATCCGAAAACCGGTTACCATTCCGGATCGCGCCCGGGACGAGCTTTTTCGGATCGCGCTCTTCTCGACGCGCGATTAATCC